>JABIST010000270.1 GCA_018700215.1 Dehalococcoidia bacterium
GACGATGCGGCGCTGGGAGGTATCGATGTGCAGGTCGAGCGATTCCATAGGCGCCTCGTGCAGGCTAGATGCAGAGGTCGTCGACGGTGACGTTGAGGATTGGGCCGAAGGGCTCAATCTCTTCGCGGATGGCTGCGGCGTCACCGACGATTGCGATCGCCATGTCGGCGGCGCGGATGTGGTCGTGGGCGATCTGTTGCACTTCGTCGGCAGTGAGCGCGAATACGCGGTCGACGTAGGCGGCGGCCCATTGGGTATCGAGGCCGTGCAGATCGAGGAAGGCGAGCTGATCGAGGATGCCGCCCGGGGTGGCGTGTCGCAGCACGAATGCGCCGGCGACGTAGTTCTGGATGCCGGCGAGTTCATCGGTAGCCGGTGGCTCCTCGCCGAGCTTGTTCACCTCAGCGAAGATTTCGTGCAGGGAGGCACCGGTGACGTTGGTGGTGACATCCGCGCTTTCGACCCAGTGGGCGGCGCCGGGATGGGTGCTGAGCGCGCTGCGTGGGGAGTATGTGTAGCCCTTGTCCTCGCGGATGTTCAGCGTGATTCGCGAGTAGAAGGAGCCGCCGAGCAGGGAATTGGTGACGGCCAGCGGGACGTAGTTCTGGTCCGTGGGGTCTGGCACGGGGAGGCCGAGCGACAGGGTGGACTGCTCTGCACCTGGTCGGTCCACGAGGTGAATTACACGTTCGCTGGCGGGAGCCGCCGGGAGCGCGGCTGCGGGCGCCGCGCCATCCCAGCCCTGGAATGCGGACTCGGCGGCGCGGGTCACCTCGGTCGCGTCGAAGGTGCCGGCGACGTAGAGGCGGGAGCTGCTGGGGAGTGCGCGTGACTCGAAGAACTCGCGTGCGGTCTCGGCAGTGAAGCTGTCGATCACCTCGGGCGTGGTGAGCAGGCGACCGTAGGGGTGCCCGGCGTAGAGCACGCGTCGGAAGGTGGCGGCGGCGAGTGCGCCGGGCTGAGCCTTGGAGAGATCGAGGTTGCGTTGCAGGTCGCTCTTCAGCCGATCGAGTTCGGCGGGAGGGAATGCGGGCTGGCGCACGATCTGGCCGAGCAACGCCACGAAGTCCGATGCGTATTCGGAGAGTACCGAGGTTGAGATGGTCATGGTGTCGTCATCGACATGGACGTTGAGGTGGCCGCCCATGCGGGCGACGGCGTCTGCGAGGCCGGTACCGTTGAGGTTGCCGGCACCTTCCTTCAGGTAGTCGCTGACGAGCCGGGAGATCCAGGTCTGTCCGGGGGCCTCGTACGCGGTGCCGAGCGAGAGGACCAGTCTGATGCTGGCCTTCGGCACGGAGCCGGCGGCCACGAGCTGTAGTTCCAAGCCGCTGTTGGTGTGGGAGCGGTCAACGGTGGGGAGTGAGAACGGCGCGAGCCGTCCAACTTCGGGAGCTTCGGCCATGGTTACTCTCCCTCCGGGCTGATTGTGGAGCCGGGCTTGACGGTGAGTACGGCCCGGCGGTCCGGTCGCAGGTATTCGGTGGCGACCCGGTGCACGAGCTCCGGGGTGACCGCGCTGAACATGGAGTCCACCTCGTTAATGCGATTCGCGTCGCCATCGATCATGGCGAACGAGGCGAGCAGGTCGGCGCGACCGAAGCCGGGGTAGGAGCTGCCGGACATGCTGTCGTAGAAAGAGGAGCGCGCCTTCACGACGGCGCGGTCGAACGCCTCGGCGCTCAGTGGGGCGGCGAGGATTGGGGCGAGTGCGGCATCGAACGCTTCGAGCACGGTGTCGGTGTCGCAGGTCTCGTCGTGGATGAGGGAGGCGGTCCAGAGCAGCGGGGTCTGTGCGTTGAACATGTTGCCGAGGAAGTTCATGCCGCCTTCGACGCTGCCGGTCAGCCCCCGACGGGTGACGAGTTCCTGGTTGAGCGCGGAGTCGTCGCCTTGTAGGAGCGCCTGATCCAAGAGGCCCATGGCGAAGTAGCTGGGCGAATCGCGTTCTGGTACGCGGTACGAGACGGCGACGGCCGGGCGGTTCGCCAGCGCGTCGTCTTTCTCAAAGCGACGCTCGGAGGTCCATGCAGGCTCGGCCACGTCCGGAGCGTCCGGGCGAGGCGCGGCGGGGATGTCCTCGAAGTAGCGCTGCGCCATCGCCAGCGCATCGGCTGGCTCGAAGTCGCCGACGATCACGACGGCGGCGTTAGCCGGGGAGTAGTAGCTGTCGAAGAATGCCTGGACGTCATCGAGATTGGCGGCGTCGAGATCGACCATGTCGCCGTAGCCGTTGTGGGAGTTGTGCCAGTTGTCCCAGGCGCGTTCGCCCATATCTAGCCAGGGGAAGCTGCCGTAGGGCTGGTTGAGGACGTTGACGCGAATTTCGTTCTTCACGACGTCGCGCTGGTTGTCCAGTTCGTTCTGGGTGATGTGCGGGCCACGCATTCGGTCCGCCTCCATCCAGAGGGCGAGTTCGAGCGTGTGCTTGGGGAGTACTTCCCAGTAGTTCGTGAAGTCGAAGCGGGTGGAGCCGTTCAGCGTGCCGCCGTTCTCCTGGACGCGCTTGACCAGCTCCATCTTCCCGAGGTGCTCAGATCCCTGGAACATCAGGTGCTCGAAGAGGTGAGCGAATCCGGTACGGCCGACGGGCTCCAGCCGCATGCCGACGTGGTAGTAGACGGCGAGGGTGACGATTGGTGCGCTGCTGTCCTGGGAGAGGATCACCCGGAGACCGTTGTCCAGGGTGTGCTGCTCAACGGGGATCTGGAGGCGGAATTCCGCGGGTGTAGTCATCGCAATACCTCGGTGACCGCGCAGTGGCGCGGTGGATGTTGTTGTTTTACTCGATTGCCATGAGCTGTTCGCGCGCCTGGTGTACGGCCTCTACGCGACCAAAGAGCAGCATACGGTCTCCGCGCTGCAGAAGCGTGTTTCCGTTTGGCACTAGATCCTCACCGTGACGTTCCACAAGTAGCACCAGCACGCCGCCATCCAGCGCCAGATCGCGGATGCGACGCTCGTTCAGACCACTCCCAATGGGGAGATCCAGGATGACTCGCTCGCCCGTGCCGCCGAGCGCTTCGGTGAGCAGCGGGGCGCCGACGAGATCCAGCATGGCCTGAGAGAGCGCCGCCTGGGTATCGACGGTGCGAATCCCGGCGGTTCGGAATGCATCCACGGCGCCGCTCTGGGTCACGCGAGCATAGACCTGGGCTTCGGGGCTGGCGGCGTTGATGTACTGGCAGAAGAGGAGGTTCGCCTGATCGCTGTCCGTGGCGGCAATACCGAGGCTGGCGTGGGCGGCTCCAGCTTCCTCGAGCGCTCGTACGTTCGTTGCATCGGCCTCGACGACCTCGAGTCCGGCCTCGCGAGAGCGAGCGATGGAATCGGCGTTGGTGTCCACGAGTGTGACGTCGTAGCCACCATCGGTGAGTTGGAGGCCGATCCGGCGCGCGATCGCTCCGGCACCGGCGATGATTGCATGCATCGCTTTGACTCCCAGCAGGTCCGCAACGACTCCGGCGTAAGTCGACTGTATCGCCACCGTGAGGAAGACGGTGAGGAAGACGAGGGCCGTCAGCGTTTCGCCAAATTGGTCCGGTCCGAGCGCTTCGCCGGCGAAGGCCGCCAGCGCTGCAGCGACCACGCCGCGCGGGCCAATCAGGCCGATATAGCTCCGCTCGCGCAGGCTGAGGTCCGAGCCGAGCGCCGAGACGTAGACGGCGATGGGCCGGACGACAATCATGAGCCCGATCACGACGATGAAGCCGTTGGGCCAGAGGCCGCGCACCACGTCCAGATCGACTGTGGCAACGGCCAAGATGTAGATGGCGCCGACGAGCACCTTGGAGAGATCGTCCTCGAACGAGCGAACCTCCTCGGCGTGTGGGATTTTGGCTGCGGCGAGGACGACGCCCATCACGGCCATGGCGGCGAGTCCGGAGTGGCTGAGCCAGTTCTCGGATGCCGCGAACGCGACCACGCTCATTCCGAGCAGCAGCAGCGTGGATTCGACCGCAGCGGGCGCGCGATTGATCCGCAATACCGCGAGCACCGCGCCCGCGCCGACGATGCCGATGGCAGCGCCGCCGAGCAATCGCGTGATCACGAAGAAGAACGGATCGATGTCACCGACGCCGGACAGCGCGACATCGAGCATGACGATGGAGAAGATCGCGCCGATCGGATCGACCAGCACGCCTTCGCCCATGAGCACGGCGCGGACGTGGTCGTTGAGCCGGACTTGCCGGACCAACGGCGAGATCACGGTTGGTCCGGTGACCGTTACCAGTGCGCCGAACAGCAACGCGGTCTTCCAGGGCAGCACGTCCAGCCCAACGGCGAGCAATGCGCCCAGGGCAAAGGTGATGAGGACACCGACCGTCAGCAGGTTGCGGACCACTGAGCCGACACGGCGGAGGTACGGCACATCGATGGAGAAGGCGCCCTCGAAGACGATGACCGCGACGAGCACTTCGAGTGCGACCGGGAAGATTTCGCCGATCTTGTCGGGGCTGACGATGTGCAACATGGAGGGACCGGCGATGGCACCCATCACCAAGAAGATCAGCACGGGCGGCAGCCGCAGCCGGCGCGCCAGCATGCTGGTGATGGCTACGGCAAACCCGATGGCTCCGAGGGCAGAGAGTACCGCGGCCTCCATCGCACTCCCTGTCGCGCCCCGTACGAGCGTCTGGTCGAAGGTTTCGCCTCAGACAGAGTACCCGAGCGTTCGGGTAGCGGGGCGGACAGGAGCGAGCGTGAACTCGAGCTGTTAGCTCGCCTGCTGCGCGGCGATGCCACCGAGCGGAATGTCGGAGATGTCGCGCCCTGCCTCGGTCAGCGCATCGCGGATCTGACGTTCGATTTCGTCGTAGCGGCCTTCGCCGAAGTGTTGGTAACGGACAGCGCCGTCCACGCCGACCAGGTAGAGGGCGGGCCAGTAGCGGTTGTTGAGTGCACGCCACGTTTGCCAGTCGTTGTCCTGCGCGATTGGGTAGGTGACGCCGAGGCGCTGAGCGGCTTCGATCACGTTGTCGCGATCTGCTTCAAACGAGAATTCGGGTGTGTGGACGCCGATGATTGTGAGACCGCGATCCGCGTACTTCTCGTGCCAGCCACGCACGTAAGGAAGGGTGTGGATGCAGTTGCTACAGGTGTAGGTCCAGACATCGATCAGGACGACGCGGTTCGCTTCGAACTGCCCCGCGAGTGTGAGTGGCTCGGAGTTAATCCAGCCGTTGATCCCCACCAGTTCCGGGGCCGCCGATCCGATCACGAGGCCGACTCGGGCTTCCTCGGGAGCGTCGCCGTCGACATCGGTGGAGCTGTCGAGCTCGCTCCCGCAGGCGGCGAGCGCGAGGAGCAGCGGGAGCAGGAGCAGACGGGTGGTGATTCGGGGCATGGCGTGCTCCTCGACGATCGAACGGCAGGGAGGCTGAAGCTAGCAATCGTCGGTGGTCGAAACGTGTCAAAGATTACGGGCGCGCAGGCTGGCAGGCCGGGTCCATTGCTGCGTCCGGGGCCCGCGCGTAACGTCGGCGCTTATGAGTCGGAAGCGCCTGACCGTCAGTGATCTCACAGCGACGCCGATCTGGCCGCCGCCGTCAGATCAGGGGCCTCGTTGGCGGTTGCCGATGCCCAGCTTCGAATCGATGCGGTATCGCGAGTTCCGCTTCTACTGGGTGAGCGCGGTGCTGGTGTTCTTCGACCACGGGATGGCGAATGTTGCGCTGGGCTGGTTCGTCCTGGAGCTGACCGATTCCGCGTGGTGGGTGAGCGTTGCGGTGGCGATGCGTGGCCTGCCGATGTTCTTCCTGACGATTCCGGCGGGCGTGATCGCCGATCGCTGGGATCGGCGGAAATTGCTGATCCTGACGCAATCGACGGGTGCGGTATCGGCGCTGGTGTTCGCGACGCTGGTGGCGACTGACGTGGCGACGGTCGCGATGGCGCTGGTGTACGCGACGGTACTGGGAACGACGAACGCGCTGAGCCTCCCGGCGCGGCAGGCGGTGATTCCGATGCTGGTGCCGCACGAGCATCTGCACAACGCGATTGTGACCGGGACGATGGCGCGGACTAGCTCCCTGTTGATTGGCCCGGTATTCGCTGGTGTCTTGATTGGCTGGTGGGGCACCGATGTGTCCTTCGGGGCGCAGGCGGGATTCCTGGTGGTCAGCACACTGCTCCTGATCCCGGTGCGCTCGGCAGCTCGGCGGGTGGTCGATCGAGCGGCGGACGCCAAGATATCGCTGTTCGGGGAGCTGGCAGAGCCGCTGCAGTTCCTGAGGGCGAATCGACCGCTGCTGGTGATCGTGGTGTTGCTGGTGAATATGGGGCTGTTCATGGGCGGGCCGGTTCAGGCGCTGATGTCGGTGCTGGTGCGCGATGAGATGGGCGCGACCGCGAAGGGATTCGGGCTGGCACTGGGGGTGATGTCGCTGGGGACGCTGATCACCTCGTTGTTCCTGACTTCGACGGCACAGATGCGGAACAAGGGCGGCTATTTTGCGATGTCGCTGGTGGGCGGGGCAGCGAGTTTCGCGATGATCGGGCAATCGCCGACGCTGAACACCGCGCTGGCATTTTTCTTCGCACTGGGTGTGTTCAGTGGTTTTTTCCAGGCGATGAGCCAGTCGCTGTTGCAGTCGCACACGCCGGAGGCGTTGATGGGGCGGGTGATTGGCGTGAACATGCAGGCATCGCTGGGGACGATCCCGCTGGGGGCATTGCTGGTTGGAGTGATGGCGAGCCTGTGGGATCCGAGCACCGCGGCGGCGGCGGCGGCGGGCGCTTGCATGACGATCTCGGTTGTCGCGCTGATCGCTTTCCCGAGTTTCAGGCGGTTGAGCTGAGTTTGAGCGACCGCGCCGACGTATTGCGATCGTCATTGCGGCGGCGAACGGAGTACGGTGTCGGCTTCCCGATCGGAAGCCGATGACTGTCAGCGACACTGCCGCTCCGCCCGAATCGCCACCGCCCGGTGGTCAGCGCCGCCGCGGGCTGCCGATCCCCAGTTTCGAATCGATGCGCCATCGTGAGTTTCGGCTGTACTGGGTCAGCACGGCGCTGGTGTTCTTTGAACAGGGGATGGCGAATGTTGCGCTGGGCTGGTTCGTACTGGAGCTGACGGATTCGGCGGCGTGGGTGAGTGCCGTGGTTGCGGCGCGTGGCATTCCGATGTTTCTGCTGACTGTTCCCGCCGGCGTGATCGCCGATCGCTGGGACCGGCGGATGATGCTGATCATCACTCAGTCGCTTGCGGCGCTGGCGGCGCTGGTGTTTGCGGCGCTGGTCTGGAGTGGCGAGGTGACTGCTCCGATCGCATTTGGCTTTGCGCTGGTGCTGGGCAGCAGCACCGCGTTCGGCCTGCCGACGCGTCAGGCGATCATTCCGATGTTGGTTCCGCGTGAAGAGCTTATGAATGCGATTGTGACCGGTGCGATGGCGCGCACCAGCTCGATGCTGATCGGGCCGGCGCTCGCGGGCGTGTTGATCGCCGTGGGCGGCGCGGAGTTGTCGTTCGCCGTCCAGGCCGTATTCATGGTCTTGAGTACGTTCATGCTGATTCCCCTGCGGTCCGCCTCACGTCGAGTCAGCGGAGTCAGCGGAGTCAGCGGAGTCAGCGGCGAGGCGGACGGCGGCCAGCCGGTTCGCCGCCGTTCGATGTTCGGTGACTTTCGAGAAGCATGGGGATTCCTTCGCGCCGAGCCGGCGTTGCTGGTGATCATCGCGCTGATGGTCAACACCGGACTGTTCATGATCGGACCGATGCAGTCGCTGGTCCCGTTCCTGATTCGGGACGAGTTGGGCGGTGGCCCCGATTCCTTTGGCCTCGTACTCTCCGCGATGGCGCTGGGCACGCTCACGACCTCCACGTTCCTGACCTCGATGGGTGGGATGAAGAACAAGGGTGGATTCTTCGCGATGGCGCTGATCGGGGGGAGCATCTGCTTCGGCAGCATCGCGCTCTCACCGTGGCTGGGGATGGCGATCTTCTTCTTTTACGTGTGGGGAGCCTTCGGCGGGTTCTTCCAGGCGATGAGCCAGACGCTGCTGCAGACCCACACACCGGACGAGATGATGGGACGGGTGATGGGCGTGAGTACGCTGGCCTCGATGGGGACGATGCCGTTGGGCGCGATCATCGCTGGAGTGATGGCGACGGTGCTCGATGCTCAATCGGCGGTGGTGATTTCCGCGGTGATCTGCCTCACATTTGCAATATCAGCGTTAATCGGGGCTCCCCGTTTCAGGCGACTGCGCTAAGCTGGTTACCCATGCTTTACGCAGAAGAACTCACGAAATCATTCGGCGGTAACGAGGTGCTCGCGGGCGTCTCGTTCAGTATTGGCGACGGCGAACGCGTTGGCCTGGTTGGGCCGAACGGCGCTGGCAAGTCGACGCTGCTGCGTGTGCTCGCCGGCGACGATGTAGCCGACACCGGCCGATCCGGTCATCGCGGCGGTGATCTGGAGTTTTTGCGACAGGAAGCTGGCCTCGATCCCGAGCGCACGATCTCCGAGGAGCTGTGGGAAGCCTTTCCCGAAGCGCGTGCGATTGAGCGAGAGCTGGACGAGATTGCGGCCAAGATCGGCTCTGGCGAGGGCGACCTGGACGCACTGATCGCGGAGCAGGGGACGCTGTTCGAGCGTTTCGATGCGCTGGATGGCTACCGCATCGACAAGCGAATTGGGCGTGTGCTGGCGGGGCTACGCTTCGATCCGGGTGACGCGACGCGTAAGTGCGGCGACTTTTCGGGTGGCTGGCAGATGCGAGTGGCGCTGGCCAAGGTGCTGGTGCACCGCCCGCCGAACCTGGTGCTGGACGAGCCGACGAACCACCTTGATACCGCCGCGCAGGAGTGGCTGGGCGAGGAGCTGACGAATTACCCGGGCTGCGTGCTGCTGGTGACTCACGATGGTTCGTTCCATGACCGCATCGTCTCCCGCGTGCTGGAGCTGCGTGAGGGTCGCGTGATCAGCTACTCCGGCAACTACACCGCCTACCAGCGCCAGAAGGCAGAGCGCCTTGCCGCGCAGGACTCGGCTGCCTCGCGCCAGGAGCGTGAGATTGTGCGCCAGGAGCGCTTCATCGAGCGTTTCCGCTCGAAGGCGACGAAGGCGACGCAGGTCCGGAGTCGCGAGAAGGCGCTCGACAAGGTGCAGCGGATCGAGCGCACTCGCAGTGAGCGCGAGGTGCACTTCCAACTGAAGGCGACCGGGCGCACAGAGCGTGAAGTGCTGCTGGCGGAACAGATCGGCCACTCCTACGACGGTGAAGAGGTAATCCTGATCGACGCCACGCTGAAGGTGGAGCGCGGCGACCGAGTGATCCTGGTCGGCCCCAACGGTGGTGGGAAGTCGACGCTGTTGCGGATTCTCGCGGGTGAGCTTGAGCCGACCCATGGCACGGTTCAGTGGGCCCCACGCGCCCGTCTGGGCTACTACGACCAGCACCAGGACGAGGCGCTGGACCCGAACCGCACGGTGATCGAGGAAGTGCGCGCCGTAGGTGACGGACAGGCCGATGGCCCGCTGCGCAACGTGCTCGGTC
This sequence comes from Dehalococcoidia bacterium, assembly GCA_018700215.1. Lineage (GTDB taxonomy): Bacteria > Chloroflexota > Dehalococcoidia > UBA2979 > UBA2979 > JABIST01. The sequence goes on from JABIST010000270.1 coordinate 9,502, forward strand.
GCTTCCTCTTTACCGGCGACGACGTGCAGAAGCCGATCTCCGTGCTCTCCGGCGGCGAGCGCAGTCGCCTTGCCCTCGCCAAGTTCCTGATTCACCCGGCGAATGTGCTGTTGTTGGACGAGCCGACGA
>JABIST010000061.1 GCA_018700215.1 Dehalococcoidia bacterium
CCAGTACTGGTGGCGGCGATTTTCGTGACCGTGTCTGTTCTAGTCAGAGTTGCGCTTGTGAGGTCACCGTCGTCGGCTATTGGACTTGTCGGCCTAGTTCTGCTTGTCCCGTGGTGGCTGTGGCGTAGGTCTAAGCGTTGATCGATCCCGTCTGACAGACTCACGCTAGGCCGGTTGGGGCAGGGACTGAGTCGACGTACGGCGTCGGGCTGTGGGAGCCGCGCTGGCGACACCGGGGAATCGGTTGGAGCGGCTGAAGGGCGATCGGGCCGGGCAGTACAGCATCCGAGTGAATGAGCAGTGGCGGGTGTGTTTCCGCTGGCGTTCGGGAGATGCGACCGACGTGGAGATTGTGGATTACCACGGGTGAGGGGAGTTGAGATGAGCACGAAGAAGCTGGCGCCGGTGCATCCGGGTGAGGTGTTGTTGGAGGAGTTCCTGAAGCCGATGGAGCTGAGTCAGTACCGGTTGGCGAAGGATACGAGTGTGCCGCCGCGCAGGATCAACGAGATTGTGCACGGGAAGCGCGGGGTTTCGGCGGATACGGCGCTGCGGCTGGCTCGGTACTTCGGTACGTCGGAGCGGTTCTGGCTGAATCTGCAGGCGCAGTACGACCTGGATGTGGAGCGCGACCGGTTGGGCGATCGGCTGGAGCGTGAGGTGACGAAGCGAGCGAGCTAGCCGCCTTCGAGGGTTGGTTGGTCCGTTGGGCATATCAGCAAGACCGACGTCTGGGGCGTTAGCTTTGGGTCGAAATTTGCAGCGGGACGATTCGCGATGGCGGCACTCACGCTGCCTGAAATGATGTAGGAGTACAGCGGTGCAACTAGATGAGCGTCAGGCGTTTCAGGCGATGACGATCTTCTTGGAGGAGTTCTGGAAGAGTTTCGGCGGACAAGCTCCTATCGGTCAGGTGCTCAATGAGATTGAGATAGAGCCCGACGGTAGGACTCATGATCCAGCAGCCTGGGAAGAGTGGATTCGAATCGTTCGTGGAGTAATCGGGCGCGACGAGAACGCTCCTCTTACGCGTGAGTGAACTGCGCCTCGAGATCGGCATACGAGGCCGAGCAACGCGCCTCGAACACGCTGTTGATCAGCTGCGTGACACTTAGCGTTTGAGCCAGGGGAGCCAGGTGGGTGGGGGCTCTGTGGTGGGGAGGGGGGAGAGGGCTCGGAGGCGGTGGACGATGGGGGGGAGGACTTGGAGGAGGTGGTCTACGTCTTCGGTGGTGTTGCCGCGGCCGAAGGTGAAGCGGAGGGAGCCGCGGGAGAGGTTGTCTGGGACGCCGAGGGCGCTGAGGACGTGGGAGGGTTCGACGGAGCCGGTGGTGCAGGCGGATCCGGAGCTGGCGGCGACGCCGGCGAGATCGAGGGCGACGAGGATTGATTCGCCTTCGACGTGGCCGATGAGGGCGGAGACGTTGCCGGGGAGTCGGTGGTTCAGATCGCGGGGGCCGACGATGGCGCTGGTGGGGATGAGTTTGGGGAGTTCGTCGATCAGTCGCTGTTGGAGGGCGCGTTCGTGGGTGAGGTCTGATTCGCGTCGTTCGGCGGCGAGTTGGAGGGCGGTGGCGAAGCCGACGATGGCGGGGGTGTTTTCGGTGCCGGCGCGACGTCGGTCTTCCTGGCCGCCGCCGATGATCTGGGGCTGGAGTGGGGTGCCGGTGCGGACGTAGAGGGCGCCGGCGCCTCGGGGGCCGTAGAGCTTGTGGGCGGTGAAGGTGAGGAGGTCTACGCCGAGCGTGTCGACGTGGACGCCGAGGTGGGCGACGGTCTGGACGGCGTCGGTGTGGATGAGGGTGCGGGGGTTCTTCGCGCGGGCGGCCTCGGCGATGGCGGCGATTGGGTTGAGTGCGCCCACTTCGTTGTTGGCGTGCATGACGGAGACGAGGACGGTGGTGTCTCGGACGGCGGCGGCGACATCGGTGGGGTCGATGCGGCCATCGGAGGTGGGGGGGATGAGGGTGACTTCGGCGAGGCCTTCGCGTTCGAGCTGCTCGACGGTGTCGAGGACGGCGTGGTGTTCGGTGGCGGAGGTGATGAGGTGGGGCAGCAATGCGGTGGATGCGGCTCCGCCGCGGGCTGGGGAGACGCGGTTCCTCGTGGCTGCGAGTACACCTCGGAGGGCGAGGGTGTCGGATTCGGAGCCGCCGGAGGTGAAGATGATTTCTGAGGGGGTGGCGCCGATGTGGTGGGCGACGGTGGTGCGAGCCTGGTCGATGGCGCGTCGGGTGTGCTGTGCTTCGACGTAGATGGAGGAGGGGTTGTGCCAGTGGGTGGTGAGATAGGGGAGCATGGCTTCGATGACGGCGGGGTCTGGCGGGGTGGTGGCGGCGTGGTCGAGGTAGATGCGGTGGTCGAGGCGGGTTGGGGCGTCGGGCGCGTCGGGCGCGTCGGGAGTGGTCATGCTGGGATCGTAGCGCAGGGGCGGGAGTTAGTTACTGATTAGCGACCTTTAGCACTGGAAAACGTGTTAAACGTGCTAGCCTCACCGACGATGACACCGACGACCAATGGACGCATTGAGGGTACGCGGGAGCAGATCCTGAATATCCTGCGCCGCTCGCAGAGCGGTTCGGTGGAGGATCTTGCTCGGGAGCTTGGGCTGGCGGGTGCGACGGTTCGTCGTCACCTGGATGTGTTGCTGCGCGATGATTACGTTTCGGTGGCGCAGGTTCGTGGTGGGACGGGGCGTCCGAAGCATTTCTTTTCGCTGACGGAGCGTGGCGCGGAGCTGTTTCCGCATCACTATGTGCGGATCACTCATCGGCTGCTGGAGGAGATTGTGGCGCTGACGCCGGCGGAGACGGCTGGTCGCGATGGCGGCGAGCTGGCGGAGCTGGTGGTGGGGAAGATGTGCGAGCGGCTGCTGGTGGAGTATGGGCCTCGGGTGACGGGGGCGACCTCGGAGGAGCGGATCCTGTCGGCGCTGACGCTGTTGGAGGACGAGGGGCTGGATTTCGCGATCGATCGCTCTGGCGGGGAGCTGCGGCTGCTGGGACGCGGGCTGTGTGCGCGGATTGGTCACGGGGCGGCCGGCGCGGACGGCGTGGCGCACGATCGGGCGTTGCTGGAGCGGTTGCTGGGGGTGCCGGTGACGGCGCTGCCAGCGGAGGAGGTTCCGCACGAGTTCTTGTGTGCGTTCCTGGTGGAGGAGCGTTCGTTCGTGGACGGGCCGAGAGTTGCCGAATATCATTCGTGAAGGCAGTTGCTTCGGCGACTGATGATTGCAAAGTAGTTCGAAGTCGCGTCGGCGACTGATTCAACGGAGGTTCTATGACTGGTGTACCGCTGCCCGGGATGGGCGCGACGCTGTCTGCTGATGATTCGAGTGCGACCTCGGGGGCTGGGACGTCTGCGCCGCTGGCGGGGATGGGCGCGACGATGGCTGCGGGCGCCGAGGCACCCTCGGTTGCGATGCCGGTGATTGAGCCGACGTTCGCGGGTCCGCTGGTGACGATGACGGAGCGGGCCGAGGAGAAGGCGAAGACGATGCTGACGGAGAAGGGCCACGCCGACGGGATGCTTCGCGTCTTCGTTGTTGGCGGTGGCTGCTCTGGCTGGCAGTACGGGATGGCGATTGCTGACGCTGTCGAAGATAACGACACGCTGATCGAGACTGACGGCGGCGCGAAGATTGTGGTGGACGCTGAGTCGGTGCCGATGATCGGCGGCGCGGAGGTGGATTACGTGGAGGACCTGATGAAGTCAGGCTTCACGATCTACAACCCGAACGCGACGGCGTCGTGCGCTTGTGGTTCGTCGTTCCAGGCTCCGGGCGGGACGGCGCGTCCCTGCTAGTGGCTGATCGATAGTTTCGAGTACAGGGCAGGTCCCGCCGGAAGGTGGGGCCTGTTTCGTTAAGGCGGGGGCGGGGGGTTGGTGGGTGGCGTAGGCTGTGGGCGTGTCGAGGCGAACCGGGTGTCGGGATGAAGGAGTGCGGTGATGCAGGCTTGGATTGTGGTGGGCGGGGCTTCGAATTTTGAGACGTTGCGGGAGCGGGGGTTTGATTTGGCGGCGTTCAAGTCGTCGCGGCGGAAGCAGTCTGGGGAGATGGAGCCGGGGGACCGGCTGGTGTTCTATCTGACGAAGGTGGTGCAGTTCGGCGGGATTGTTGAGGTGACGGGGGAGTCGTACGAGGACCTGTCGGATATTGGGATGACGGCTGAGGGTGGGAAGCCGACGGATGATTATCGGTTCCGGATTGCGACGAAGCCGGTGATGATTCCTGAGCCTGAGGACTACATTGAGGTTCGCGAGATCACGGATTTGTTGGAGAAGACTCGGAAGCTGGGGCCGAAGAAGCTGGGGATGGCGTTCCGGGGGAATCTGCACAAGATCACGGACGAGGACTACCAGGAGATTGAGCGACTGATGCAGGAGCGGGTGTAGTCGGATGGCTGGTGAGGCGGGGCCGAAGCGGCTGAGGCGGAGCGACGATCGGAAGATCGGCGGGGTGGCCGGTGGGGTCGCGGAGTATCTGAATGTGGACCCGACGATTGTGCGGGTGGTGTTCGTGGTGTTGCTGATCCTGGGTGCGGGGATTACGTGGGCGGTGGTGTACGGGGTGCTCTGGCTGCTGATGCCGGAGTTCGAGGCGGGTGCTGAGCAGGCATCGGAGGCTGGCGGGGCACTGGGTGGTGTGGAGAGTGGTGCAGAGGGGGGTGTGGATTCGAGTGTGGTGTTCGGGGTGGTGTTGCTGGGCCTCGGTGTGTTGCTGCTGAGTAGTCGGTTCACGGTGGGGTTTGTGGGGCTGGGCGGAGTGGTCAGCGTGTGGCCGACGGTGGTGTTGCTGATTGGCGTTGTGGTGGTGATGGCGGCGCGTGATCGGATGAGTCGGTAGCGGGGCCGGGCTGCTGGGGCGTCGGAGGCGACGTGTGCGCCGATATGCCTCGATCGATAGTGGAGGCGAGTGATGCGGGAGCTCGAGGGCAAGGTTGCGGTGGTGACGGGCGGTGCCGGGGGGATTGGTGAGGCGATTGCCCGTGCGTGTGCCGATGCGGGGATGCAGGTTGTGGTTGCGGACATCGATGAGCCGCGACTGGTCGCGACGGTGGATTCGCTGGGGGGCGATGGGATAGAGGTTCAGGGCGTGCCGACTGACGTGCGGGATGCAGCCGCGATGGAGTCGCTGCGCGACGCGGTGCTGTCCAGATTTGGGGCGATACAGCTGGTGTGTCTGAACGCGGGCGGCCCGCCGATCCGGATGACGACGGAGACCACGAGTGCTTATTGGAAGCGATCGCTGGAGTTGAACCTCTTCGGCGTGATCAACGGGGTTGAGGCGTTCCTCCCCGGACTTCGCGAGCAAGGGGAGGGGCACATTTGCACGACGGCTTCGTTGGCCGGTCTGGTTCCGGTCCCGCCGGTAGCCGCGTACAACGCCGCGAAGGCAGCGGTGATTGCGTACATGGAGACGCTGGGCCACGAGCTGCGCGAGGAGGGTTCACCGCTGGGACTATCGGTGGTCTGCCCCGGCAACGTTGCGACGAACATCATCGAGAACGCGATGCAGCTGACGCAGTCAGACGGGTACGAGCCATCTCAGCGTGAGTTGGAAACGACGTTCCGAGCGCAGGCCAGAATCACGGAGACGGGGATCGAGCCGGAGACGGTGGGCCGGGCTGTGGTTGAAGGAGTACGCGAGGGGCGATTCTGGATCTTCACCGATCCGGAGATGAGTACAGGCGCGGTGAAGCTGCGACACGAGGCGATGGTGAACGAGGGGGCGCTGCTCAGTTGGTGATTGTGGTAGCAACGCATTGTGCAGGCCCCTGACGTGCGACGGGGCACCGACAGAAGAGCAAGGCCCGCTTTGGCGGCACAGGGACGCTAGCGATGGCATAGGAGGCGACTGATGCAGGAGTTTGAGGGACGTGTGGCAGTGGTGACCGGGGGCGGCAGCGGGATTGGGCTGGCGCTGGCTCGGCGGTTTGCTGAGGAGGGGATGAAGGTGGTGCTGGGCGACTTCGATGGGGAGGCGCTGGAGGCGGCGGTTGCGGCGCTGACGCAGGAGGAGCACGAGGTGCTGGGCGTGCAGATGGATGTGACTCGGCAGGAGGATGTGGAGCGGCTGCGGGATGAGGCGATCGAGCGGTTCGGTGGGGTGCATGTGTTGTGCAATAACGCGGGGGTGATTGATTCGGCGGCGGTGCCGATCTGGGAGTCGACGGAGGCGGATTGGGATTGGGTGTTTGGGATCAACTTCGATGGGGTGCTGCGCGGGCTGCGGGCGTTTGTGCCGACGATGATTGCGCAGGACGAGCCGGGGCATGTGGTGAACACGGCGTCGGTGGCTGGGCTGATTGCCGGGGGTGGGATTTACGGGGTGTCGAAGCACTCGGTGGTGGCGCTGACGGAGGCGCTGTATCAGAGCTTGCAGATTGAAGGGGCGAAGGTGGGGGCTTCGGTGCTGTGTCCGCCGTTCGTGCAGACGCAGATCTTTCGGTCGGCGCGGAACCGGCCGGGGGCGTCGGAAGTGGACCCGCTGAACCGGCATTCGCTGGTGGAGGATGGGATGTTGCCGGAGGAGATTGCGGACTTCGTGGTGGAGGGGATTCGCGAGGAGCGGTTCTATCTGGCGCCGTTTGCGTCGTTCGATGAGGCGATCGAGGAGCGGGCGGCGAATGTGGTGGCGCGTCGGAACTGGGTACCGCGGGCGATGCGGGACGCTTCGGAGTAGGCGCGCATCGGAAGCGACGCTGCGCGTCGGGAGTGGGGCTGCTGGTAGGTGGGTGGTGGTCCGGAGTGTCGCTGACGCGACAGGGTGGTGGCGCGGAGTGTCGCTGACGCGACAGGGTGGTGGTTAGGAGTGTCGTTGAGGCGACAGGGCGGTGGCTCGGAGTGTCGCTGAGGCGACAGGGCGGACCACGATCGTTATCTTCCTCGGAGGGACCGCTGACTGGTCGCTGACTGAGGAGGACGAACGATGGCTGCTGCTCAAACGTCGACGGAATATCCGGCTCGACTTGAGATTGACTATCCCGAGTCGCTAGATCGGCTGACGACGTTTTTCCGGATCATCTGGCTCATTCCGATCTGGTTCGTCATTGCTCTCGTTGGGGGCGGCTTTGGCGCGTATGGCGCTGACAACCTTGCCTTTGTCTATGCGTCCGGTGGTGGAGTTCTGTTCGGCGGCCCGTTGGTGATGATTCTGTTCCGACAGAAGTATCCAAGCTGGTGGTTCGATTGGAACCTGGAGCTGACGAGGTTCACGACGCGGGTCGGTGTATACGCGGCCTTGTTGACCGACAAGTACCCATCGACCGATGAGACTCAGTCGGTTCACCTCGACCTGGACTATCCGAACGTGGAAGAGGATCTGAATCGCTGGCTGCCGCTGGTGAAATGGTTCTTGCTGATCCCGCACTACCTGGTGCTGGCGGTGCTCGGGATCGTCGCGTTCTTTGCCGTGGTAATTGCGTGGTTCGCGATCCTGTTCACCGGCGTGTATCCGCGAGGGATCTTCGACTTCATCGTCGGCGTGACTCGCTGGTGGTTGCGTGTGCAGGCGTACGGATTCCTGCTGATCACGGACAGGTACCCGCCGTTCGGTCTGGAGTAACGGCCGAGCCCGTCGGGTGCTCCCGATAGCCGCACACCTCTGGCGGTCGCTACGATCAGGGGGAGGTGGCTATGGCCAGTGGTAGTCCGTTTCGCTTTTCGCCGCGACCGAATAGTGCGGGTGAGATTCCGTGGCGTGAGTGGGACGCGGAGGTGTTTGAGGCGGCAGTTGCCTCGGACCGGCCGGTGCTGCTTTCGCTGGCGGCGGCGTGGTCGCCGAGCAGTCATGCGTTTGATGAGACGATCTTCTCCGATGAGCGTGTGGGGTTTGAGCTGGCGAGCAGCGTGATTCCGCTGCGGGTGGATATTGACGAGCGGCCGGATGTGGCGGTGCGCTATGGGGAGCTGGGGCAGCCGTGCATTGCGATCCTGACGCCCAGCGGGGAGCCGATGGAGTGTCTGGTTGATCCGAGCGCAGACGATTTGCTGGCGGCGATTGAGGATGCGCACACGCGCTGGTTGGATAGCCGAGCGGAGCTGGTTGCGGAGATTGAGGCCGCCGGGGAGGCGCGCACGGGGGAGCCGCAGCTTGGGCGCGGCGATCTGACTCCGGCACTGCTGGATATCGCGCTTGAGCTGACGGAGTCGCATCGGGGGGCGGCTGGGCCGGAGGCGGTGCGGCTGTGGCTGTATGCGCATCGTCGACGGACGGATCTGCGGGCGGAGTTGCGGGCGCGGGCCTCGATTCAGCGTCGGGTGGATGGTGGGGGCGTGGACCGCGAGAGTGGCGCGTTCCGGCACTGCCTGGAGGCTGGTGGCGACTGCGATGTTGGTCGCGCGGGGACGCAGGGTGAGTGGCTGTCCGTGCTGGCGCGAATCGCATCGGAAGACAGTGAGGCGCACGAGTGGGCGTTTGACGTGGTGGAGCAGGTGATTGGGTATCTGGAGCGAGAGCTGCTGGAGACGACGGGTGGGTTTCTGGATTCGCCGGGCGACGACCGGATCTTTGTGTCGGCGAACGCTTCGATCGCTCGAGGGTTGCTGGCCTGCGGGGTGGCGTTCGATCGGTCTGACTGGCGGAGCCGGGGCCGTACGGTGGCGGACTTCATTCTGTTGCGGCTGCGCGCGGGTGAAGCGGGTGTTTACCACGTGTGGGACGGACTGCCTCGGCAGCTTGGCCTGCTGGGGGACCAGGTGGCGTGTGGGAATGCGTTCCTTGATGCGTACGAGGTGACTGGCGAAGCTGACTTTCTGGCACATGCGCAGACGCAGGTGCGGGTGATTGAGCGACAGTTCCACACTTCGGAGGGGGCGTTTGGCGACATCGATTCGATGCACGATCAGACGGCGTTGCTTGGGGAGCGGCGGGTGCCGCTACTGGAGAATGCGGAGGCGGCGGAGCTGATGATTCGGCTGGGGCATCTGACGCATGACGACCGGTACCCGGCGGCGGCGTATGCGGTGTTGGGCGCGTTGGCCGGGGGCGTGACGAGCGAGGCGACGGACATTGAAGGTGTGTCTGTGCTGGCGCGGGTGACGGACCGGCTGCTGTCACTTGAGCCGGAGTTGAAGGTGATTTCGTTTTCGCGGCCGACGGAGCATGACAGCGTGGGGGATCCGCTGCACAGCGAGGCGCTGCGGCTGGCGCTGGCGGCGCACACGGTGCAGCGACTGCATCCGGGGTTCGACGACCAGCTAATCGCGCAGCTTGGGGTGACGGCGACTAGCTCCGGGGCGTACTGCTTCGTCGCGGGGGAGTATGGGTCGCTGCTGACGCACCCGGACGAGTTGCTGTCGGCGGTGGAGCGGCAGCTTTCCGCGCCGAGCTTCTAGGCGGCGCTTTTCGTTGTCGGGGCCGGGAGGTCTCGCTAGGCGCGCAGTAACTCTGGGCGGAACATGCGCTTAGCCGCGCAGCAACTCTGGGCGGAACATGCGCCTAGCCGCGCAGGCTCGCGACGATGCGGCCGAGGCGCCACATGACATCGAGGTCGCGCTCGTTGATCTCGCTGACCCACTCGGTGAGGGTGACGTCGCCTCGGAAGGGGTGGCGGCCGACGTGGTCCCATGCGTGTTCGGCGTAGTGGAGGGTCCAGAGCAGCTCTTCGCGGAGGGTGGAGAAGTCCCACAGCAGTTCATCGATGTGACTGCGGTCGCGGTAGTTCTGTTCCTCGGGGCCGTACTGGGCGCGGCGCTCGTCGATTTTCGAGCCGGTCAGTTCGACGATGGCGGTGATGGAGCGGAGGTCTTCGCGCTCGCTGTCGCGGAGGAAGCCGGCTAGTTCGACGGCGGACCACTGGTCCTCGGGGATGCGCTCGCGCGCTTCTGCGTCGGTGAGCTGGACTGCCAACTCCTCGATGCGATGCGCTACCTCGCGCAGGGTTTTGCGAAGGTAGCGAGGTTGTTCGCTATATCGTGCGGAGACGTATTGCGGCATTGGGGTGATCGTCGGCTTCGGGGTCGAGGCTGTCAACGTGGTGACGGGGGGTAGGGGATGGTGGGGCGTGAGGCGAAGTCGTTCGAAGCGCTGGTTCGTCGAGTTGCGGGCTGCCGGCGCTGTGACGAGATGGCGTATTCGCATGTGCTGGGGGTGACGAACGGCAGGCTGGATGCTGGCGTGCTGATTGTGGGTGAAGCACCGGGGCGGCTGGGGGCGGCGCGGACGGGGGTGCCGTTTTCAGGCGATCGGTCCGGGGAGCGGCTGGAATTGCTGCTGGGGGAGGCGGGGTTGAGTCGGGAGGATGTGTTCATTACCAATGCGGTGCTGTGCAATCCGCTGACGGCGGTGTTGTCTGGGACGTCTGGGGCGAGCGGGGAATTTCGGAACCGTCGACCGCGGGTGGGGGAGTTGCGGGCGTGTCAGCCGTTCCTGAGGGAGACGCTGCGGTTTGTGCCGGCATCGATTGTGGTGGCGCTGGGAGGGGTGGCGCTGGATGCGCTGGGGCGGATTGAGGCGCATGGCATCG
>JABIST010000349.1 GCA_018700215.1 Dehalococcoidia bacterium
CGTGGCGAGCTGCTGGGCATCGGTCTGGCATTGATCGTGCTGGTGCTGGTGTTCGGCGCAGCGGTGGCGGCGGGTCTGCCGGTGCTGCTGGCGATTGTTTCCATCCTGGTGGCGGTCGGCGCGACGGCGATTGTTGGTCAGTTCTTCGAGCTGTCGGTGTTCGTGGTGAACATCATCACGATGATTGGTCTTGCGGTCGGCATCGATTACTCGCTGTTCATCGTGCAGCGGTACCGCGAAGAGCGGGACATGGGGTTCGAGAAGATTGAGGCGATTACGATTGCGGGCGCGACGGCGAGCCGTGCGGTGCTGTTCAGCGGCCTGGCGGTTGTGATTGCGCTTTCCGGGATGTTCCTCATCCCAGACACGACGTTCCGCAGCTTTGGCGCCGGGGCAATCCTGGTGGTGGTCGCGGCGATGGGTGCAGCGCTGACGCTGCTTCCGGCGACGCTGAGCCTGATGGGTGGCGCGGTGAACTGGCTGACGCTGCCAGTGATTGGCCGACGACGGTCGCCTGAGGCGGCGGAGGGTGTGTGGTACGCGATTACGAAGGCGGTCACACGACGACCGCTGCTGACGGCTGGCGTGACCTCGATCATCCTGATCGGCATCGCGAGCTTCTACCTGACGATCAACCTTGGTTCGAACGGAATTGGGTCGCTGCCGGCGGACAGCCCGGGGCTGCACGCGTTCGAGGTGTTGAACGCCGAGTTCAACGACAGCCTGAACGATGCAGAGATTGTGATTGACGCGGCGGACGTCTCGGACGCCTCGGTGGTCGGTGCGGTCGCAGCACTCGAAGAGTTGCTGGCGGCGGACGTTGCGTTCGGGACGCCCTCGTACCAGGTGAACGCGTCGGGCGACCTGGCGCTGCTGACGGTGCCGATGCTGGGCGATTCGTCGGGGGCACGGGACGCGGTGAAGCGGCTGCGCAACGACTACGTGCCGGCGACGTTCGGCGGCGTAGCGGATGTGTACGTGACTGGCGAGGCGGCGTCCGACATGGACTTCGTCTCAGTCATCGGTGATTACACGCCGGTGGTGTTCGGGTACGTGCTGGGGCTGAGCTTCCTGCTGCTGCTGGTGACGTTCCGCTCTGTGGTGGTGCCGCTGAAGGCAGTGGTGATGAACCTGCTGTCCGTGGGCGCTGCGTACGGGCTGCTGGTGCTGGTGTTCCAGCGAGGGATTGGCGCGGAGCTGATGGGCTTCCAGCAGACCGAGGTGATTGAGCCGTGGCTGCCACTGTTCCTGTTCACCATCCTGTTTGGCCTTTCGATGGACTACCACGTGTTCCTGCTGAGCCGGATCAAGGAGCGCTACGACGAGACCGGTGACAACCACGATGCGGTGGCGTTCGGCCTGCGCTCGACGGGGTCACTGATTACGGGCGCGGCGCTGATCATGGTGGCGGTGTTCGGTGGGTTCGCGATGGGCGACCTGCTGATGTTCCAGCAGATGGGCTTCGGACTGGCAGTGGCGATCATCCTCGACGCGACGGTGATTCGCTCGGTGCTGGTGCCGGCGAGCATGGAGCTGCTGGGCGACCGCAACTGGTACTTCCCGAGCTGGCTGGAGTGGTTGCCGGAGATTCACATCGAAGGCCACGCACCCGCAGCGCCGGGGCTGAAGGGTGTTGCGACAGCGCAGGGCGGCGTTGCGACGGCGGCAGTGATGTCCTCGGAGCAGTAGCGCGCGGAGGGGAGCCACATCCAGACGGCCTAGTGGTGGGCCCTGGCATGGAGGGTCGCGGAGACGCGGCCCTTCGTGCTGTCTGTTCTTAGAGCGGCATTTCGAGGTGGATGTCGGTGGGGCTGACCTCGAAGAGGGCTGGGTCTGGGGCGGGGGCGAGGTGCATGCCGCGGGCGAGGTAGAAGTCGACGGTTCTTCGGGAGTCTGAGGCGGAGACGTAGAGGTTTGTGGCGCCTCGGGAGCGGGCGAGGTCGAGGGAGAGGTCCCAGAGGCGGCGGCCGACGCCCTCACCTCGGAGGTGGCGGCTGACGTGGAAGAAGGTGAGATCGAGGGTGTCGCGGTCGGCGCCGATCCAGCGGCCGTCGAGGACGGAGATGGCTACGAGGCGGTCGTCCTGGAGGACGGACCAGCCGGCGCCGTCGTTATCGAAGGAGGTGTAGAGGCGGGGGAGGCGGACGTCGTAGTAGTCCTGGTCCCAGCCGGGGTGGGTGAAGCCTTCGTCGAGCAGGACGAGTTGGTGGTTGCGGACGACGTAGATCTGGTCGGCTTCCTCGGAGCGATCGATCTCGGGGAGGCGGGCGATGTCGTCGCGGACCATGGGGCGGTAGTGGGGTTCGGGTATGTCGTTCACTCAGAGAATCTAGAGGTAGTGGCTGGTCAGATCCAAGCGAACGCAGCGGCAAGATTGACCGCGCTGAGGATCAGGGCGAGGACCATCCAGACAACGTGGAATTCTCGCTGAGCCTCGGCTCGATTCTGATCGAGGAATGCCCAGAGCGTTCGCTGGGCGAGACCGATTCCGAGGAATAGGAGCGCGGAGCTGATTCGTCCGAGCCGAACCGCGTCAGGGCGGTAGCCGAAGAGAAACACGAACAGCACGACGACCATCAGGACGAGCGCGGCAACGCCGACAGACTCACGGAGATCCCCAACGGTCAGTCGGCCCACAGGCTCTCCAGATCTCCGGCGTCAGCGTCAGGGTAGTGCAACCGGCTGGAGGGGTCAGTTCGCTCGAGGCGGAGGTCGGTTCGCCAGCTACCTCACAGAGCTGCGGGGGGAGCGATGGTCTGGGAGGCGGGCGATGTCGTCGCGGACCATGGGGCGGTAGTGGGGTTCGGGTATGTC
>JABIST010000350.1 GCA_018700215.1 Dehalococcoidia bacterium
CTCTCCACCTGGAACCACTTGCCAACCCGCTGCACGATCGTCACCTGGTCACCGGCGATCAGCACACCGAGTCGTGGAAATGTCGTACTCGCGCTTGGTCTCAAGTTCAGCCCTGCGGGAACCACGGTCGCGGTCTGCGGCATTAGCTTCTGCTCCTACTGCGTTGCACCATTTCGGTTAGCCCTCGGCGCTTTGGGGCCCCAGGGCCGGCTGGTTTTCGCCGCCGCCGGCGGTCGCCGCCGCGGCCGCCTTCGAGGGAATCGCCTTCTTCGCGATATATCCGGCGTGGCTGATGCCCAGAAGCCCGAGCAGCTGGTCGGTCAATGGAGGCAGGCCTTCGATTGATCCCACTGGGCTGTCAAACTGGTTGAAGACCACAAACGCGTACACCACGATCACCACAGCCGTGAAAAACAGCGCCTGAATCTTCCCAATGTCGACGGTCGTTGTGCTGCCGTGTTGCTCGCCTCTGATCATGTCGACCAGGGAAGCAGCTCGAAACTTCTCGATGTCGCCGTCCGTTCCCACCTGGACGGTATCTGGTTCCAGGATCTCCAGCGTGTTGTCCTTCGCCTGTTCTCCCTTGACCAAACTGGCGGCGGTCAGCGTCGTAACGGAGATGCCGGTCAGCACCAGCAGGTCGGTGGGGATACCGAAGCCCAGCGGATTCTCTGCGTCGCTCCACACCAGTGCAGCCGCAAGCGAGAGGATCGACGCGAGTGCCACGATCGTCCACGCGGCGATCTGGAGACGCGACAGACTGAACTTGTTCCGTTCATCGATCAAAACCCCCAGCAGGCGCCCTGTCACCGCCTTCCCGGCGGAGAGGAACGCGGCGACGAGAACCCCAATAACCACGACGAATGTCATGCTCACCGTCGCCTGCCGAGTGATCTCACCGTGTTTGTTAATCTGTTCCGCCTCAAGCGAGGCGGTCGCGAAAGCGATCGGAACTACTGCGAGCAGCAATCCGACCGCGAGGTAGGGGGCAAGTCTCTGCACGAACCCACGATCACTCGCCGAGTGATCTGCGCTTGCTGCAACCATCGGTTCGCCTCCTCCGCGCCCGACTGCCCACGCACAGCCGAAGCGAATTACAGATGAAGTGAAACCATAGCTCCGCTACTCCCCGCGATTGCGAGGGGCTACTGACTAACTACTGAATACTAACTGACTATCTGATGGGGTCGCGTGTGCCGCGAATCTGCTGCCCCGGGCGCCGTCGAGCGCCCGCGCCCGCTAGTCCTGCACCCGATGCACCGAAATCACCCCGCGCACACCATCCAGCGCCGATAGCAAACTCACGAACTCCGCGCCGCCTTCGGTCTCGATCGTCAGATGCACCGTCGTCGTCCGGTCGTGGTGCTCCTCGGTCCGCACCCCAACCATGTTCGCCTCGCCATTCGCCAGAATCGTGCTGATGTCCCGCAGCAACCCCACCCGGTCCCACGCCCGCGCCTGCACCCGCGCTGCGTACACGCTCGTCCGAGGTCCCCAGTCGCACTCCAGCAGCCGCTCCGGCTCCTTCACCCGCGCCACGTTGTTGCAGGTGGCGCGATGCACCGTCACCCCGCCGCCTCGCGTCACGAAGCCCACGATCGGGTCGCCCGGCAGCGGGCTGCAGCACTTCGCCAGGTTCACCAGCACACCGGCCGTGCCCAGCACCCGTACCCCGGGCGTGCCACCCACCCGCACCAGCGATGGCGACAATTCCGGCGCATCCGGCTGCGAATGCTCCGCCAGCACGTTTCCCAGGTGCTGCGTCGATACGTCGCCCGAACCCAGCGCCGCGTACAGATCCTCCAGCGAAGCCAGCTTGAACCGGTCCCAGATCTTCACCGGTACCCGGTCCAGCGCCAGCCGCCGCATCTCCCGATCCAGCGACTCCCGACCGCGCTCAATGTTCTCGTCCCGCTGCTGCCGTCGGAACCACTGCCGCACCTTCTGCCGCGAGTGACTCGAACCCAGGTCCCCCAGCGAGGCCACCAGCCAGTCTCGCGATGGGCCCTTCGCGTTCCGGCTGCGCAGAATCTCCACCATGTCGCCGTTTTGCAGCACCGTTGTCAGTGGGACCAGCTTCCCGTTCACCTTCGCACCGGCGCAGGCGTGTCCCAGGTCCGTGTGAATCCGGTACGCGAAATCCACCGGCGTTGAACTGCTCGGCAGCACCCGCACCTCGCCCTTCGGCGTGTGTACGAACACTTGGTCCGAGAAGACATCGGTCCTGATCGACTCCAGGAAGTCGTCAGTCCCCTCCTGCTGCCACTCAATCAGTTGGCGCAGCCACGCCATCCGCTCCTCGTAGCGCACATCCCGATGTGCCGGCTCGCTCTTGTACTGCCAGTGCGCCGCCACCCCGTACTCGGACACCTCGTGCATCTCGAACGTCCGGATCTGCACCTCGAACGGCCGTCGCCCCGGCCCATACACCGAGGTGTGCAGCGACTGGTACAGCGACTCCTTCGGACTCGCGATGTAGTCGTCGAACGCATTCCGAATCGGCTGCCACGTCTGGTGCACCACCCCCAGCGCCGCGTAACAATCCGATACCGAACTCACCAGCACCCGCAGCGCCAGCAGATCGTGAATCTGGTCGAACGACTTCCCCTCTTGCTGGTAGCGCCGCTCCTTCTCGTAGATCGAAAAGAGGTGCTTCGCCCGCCCGGCCACCTCCGCCTCAAGCCCCGCCTCTTCCAGCGCGTCGCGTAACTCCTTCTCCACCCGTCGGATGTACCGCTCCCGCTCGCTCCGCTTCGAATCCAGCGTCTCCGCAACTCGTCGGTACTCCACCGGCTCCAGATAACGGAACGCCAGGTCCTCCAGCTCCCACTTGAACTGCCAGATCCCCAGCCGCGATGCCAGTGGCGCGTAAATGTCGCGCGTCTCCCGCGCGATCGCCTGCTGTCGCACTTCCGAGAGGTGTTGCAGCGTTCGCATGTTATGCAGCCGGTCCGCCAGCTTGATGATCACCACCCGCACGTCCTCGGCCATCGCCAGGAACATCTTTCGCAGCGTCTCCGCGTCCGCCTCGTCCAGCGATACCGTCGGCAACTGCTCAATCTTCGTCGCGCCCTCAACCAGCCGCGCCACGTCACTGCCGAACTGCTCTCGCAGCTCGCTCAGCGAAATGTCGCAATCCTCCACCACGTCATGCAGCAGCGCCGCTTCGATCGTCTGCGAGTCCATCCGAAGTTCCGCCAGCATCTGCGTCACCGCGATCGGGTGCGTGATGTATGGCTCGCCTGAGCGCCGCTTCTGACCCTCGTGCGCTGCCACCGCGTAGTCACACGTCGCCCGGATCGCTTCGACCCGGTCGGCAGGCAGGTAGGTTTCGAGGGTTTCGATGAGTTGGCGAGCGCCTGAGGCCACGAGATCCGTTACGACCATCTTCTCCCGAGCCTAGCACGCGCCGATCCGCCGGTCAGCGGGATTCCCCCGACTTTGGGCCCCGACTGAGGCCCCGCCTGACGCCCATCCCCCACCCCGTCCCGTCTCCCCCAACGCGTACCCAATTGCCCCAGCGATCAGCCCCTCCGTAGACTCAGTCGATGCCAGACTTCCAATCCCCACGAGGGATGCACGACACCCTCCCCGATGACTCCCCACTCTGGAG
This sequence comes from Dehalococcoidia bacterium, assembly GCA_018700215.1. GTDB lineage: Bacteria > Chloroflexota > Dehalococcoidia > UBA2979 > UBA2979 > JABIST01. The sequence goes on from JABIST010000350.1 coordinate 3,614, forward strand.
CTACATCCGCGACGCCGCCGAGCGCATCGCCGCCCGCTTCGACTACCAGTGGATCACCACCCCCATCGTCGAGGATGAGCGTGTCTTCACCCGCACCGCCGGCGAAGAATCCGACATCGTCGCCAAGGAGATGTACGCCTTCGATGACCGTGGCGGTGATCGCATCGCGCTCCGCCCTGAAGGCACCGCCGGCGTCGTCCGCGCCTACATCGAGCACGGCATGGCCAGCCGCCCTCAGCCCGTCCGCCTCGCCTACCTCGGCCCCTTCTTCCGCTATGACCGCCCACAGGCCGGCCGCTACCGTCAGCTACACCAGTTCGGCGTTGAGCTGATCGGCGACCCCGCCCCCTCCGCCGACGCCGAAGTGATCGACCTCCAGCGCTCCTTCTACTCGGAAGTCGGCCTCTTCGACCTCACACTGCGCATCAACTCCATCGGCACGCCCGAAACCCGCCAGCGCTACATCCAGGCGCTGCGTGAGTACTTCGCCCCCCACCTCGAGTCGCTCTCCTTCGATTCCCAACGTCGCTACGAAACCAACGTCCTCCGCATCCTCGACTCCAAAGAAGACGCCGACCGCGAAGCCATCGCGGGCGCCCCCTCAATCCTCGATCACCTCGACGACGAAGACCGCGAGCACTTCGAGGGCGTTCGCGCCTGCCTCGATGCCATCGGCGTCAGCTACGTCGTCGATCCGATGATCGTCCGCGGCCTCGACTACTACACGCGCACCGTCTGGGAGTTCGAACCCGCCAATACCGGCGGCCAATCCACCGTCGGCGCCGGCGGCCGCTACGACGGCCTCTTCGAAATGCTCGGCGGCTCGCACACCCCCGCCGTCGGATTCGGCACCGGCATCGAACGCATCGCCCTCAACATGCGCGACCGCGGACTCGCCGAGGGCATCACCCACGACCCCGTCGATGTCATGACCATCCCCATGGGCACCGCCGGTCCCGCCGCCGCCATGAAAGCCGCCTGGATGCTCCGCCGCGCCGGACTCCGCGTCCGCAACGGCACCGCCGGCCGCTCCGCCCGCGCCCAGCTCCGCAGCGCCGACGCCGCTGGCGCCCGCTTCGTCATCATCATCGGCGATGTCGAAGCCCCCCGAGGCTTCGCCCAGCTCCGACGCATGGACGGCAACGTCCAGCAGCAGCAGGTCACCTTCGAAAACCTCGCGGACGTCATCGCCAACTGGGTCGACGAGCCCGACCCCTCCGCGTAACCCCCGAGGGCGTAACGACCCCCGCTGCTAGACTGATTACATGCTCGAACGACTCGCCGAAATTGAAGCCCGCTTCGAAGAGCTGACACAGCAGCTCTCCGACCCGGAGGTGGTCGCCGACCACCGCCGCGTCGAAACGATCGCGCGCGAACGCGCCAGCCTCGGCAGA
>JABIST010000149.1 GCA_018700215.1 Dehalococcoidia bacterium
CACCGCCGCCGCTGCTGCCACGGTCTCCACCGCCGCCGCCGCTGCGACCACCGCGGTCTCCACCGCCGCCACCGCTGCGACCGCCACGGTCTCCGCCGCCGCTGCCGCCGCGATCTCCGCCGCGACCGCCACCATCGTTGCGTCGACGCGGGCGGTCATCGCCGCCTCGGCCACCGCCGCCTTCGCCGCGGATGGTCTCGTCGCCACGGGGCCGCTCGCTGCGGGCCTGGTCGTCGGACAGGCCGACGGAACCGTCGCCACTGTCGCTGACGCCGCTGATGGTCAGGTTGATGCGACCGAGGTTGTCGATCTCGAGTACCTGCACGGTGACCTCGTCGCCAACGTTCACGACGTCTTCGACGCGGTCAACGTGGCCTTCAGCCAGCTCGGAGATGTGCACGAGGCCGTCCTTGCCAGGGAGGATTTCGACGAAGGCGCCGAACGCCATCAATCGCACGACCTTGCCCTGGTAGATGGTGCCGACTTCGATGTCCTTGGTGAGGCCTTCGATTTCGGCAATCGCGCGCTTCACGGAGGCAGCCTCGATCCCACCGACGAAGACAGAGCCGTCCTCTTCGATATCGATGGATGCGCCGGTGCGCTCGATGATCGCGTTGATGACCTTGCCACCCGGTCCAATCACCGCACCGATCTTTTCGGGGTTGATCTTCACGATGCTGATCTTGGGGGCGTAGGTGCCCACTTCCTCGCGCGGCTCCGGAATAGCCTCGGTCATGACCTCGAGGATCTTCAGCCGAGCGTTGCGCGCCTGGTCGAAGACCTGGTCGAGGAAGTCAGCCGGCAGGGACTTCAGCTTGATATCAAGCTGGACCGCGGTGACACCTTCTGCGGTTCCGGCGACCTTGAAGTCCATGTCGCCGAAAGCATCTTCGATACCGGCGATGTCCGTGAGGATCTTGTACTGGCTGGCGTCCGGCGTGGACATCAGACCCATAGCGATACCGGCGACGGGGGCCTTGATTGGCACACCGGCGTCCATCAGCGCGAGGGTTGAGCCGCAGACCGCGCCCTGTGACGTGGAGCCGTTGGAGGACAGCACGTCCGACACGATGCGGATGGTGTACGGGAAGTCCTTGAAGTCCGGCAGCACTGGCTCGATTGCTCGCTGCGCGAGCATCCCGTGGCCGATCTCACGACGGCCGGGGCCGCGCATGAAGCGGGCCTCGCCGACCGAGAAGGGCGGGAAGTTGTAGTGGTGCATGTAGTACTGCCACTCGCCGGGGGCGATCCGGTCCAGCCGCGCGCGGTCACGCAGTGCGCCCAGCGTCGCGACGCTGAGCACCTGGGTTTCGCCGCGCTGGAAGAGGCCTGCGCCATGCACGCGCGGAATGATGCCAACCTCGGAGCGGATTTCGCGCAGGTCCTCGGGCGCACGGTCGTCGGCGCGGAGGTTCTCCTCCAGCACGCGGGTGCGGACGTAGGTCTTGAGCTGCGCGTCCACTTCGTTGCGGACTTCACGCTGCTGGAAGGCGAACTCGGAAGCATCGGTCAGGTCGGCGGTCAGTTCGCCGTAGACCTTGGCACCGAGCTCGTCGACGCCTCGGAAGCCTTCACCGGCGATCGCCTCGAGCATCTCGGAGCCACGACCATCGAGTGCGCCGCTGACGGCGGAGACGAGGGCGGGGTCTGTCGGTGCTGGCGGGACGAACTCGGTCTTGTCCTGGCCGAGTGCTGCAACCACTTCGCGCTGGAGTGCGTTCACCTGGGCGATGACGCTCTGGGCGTACTCAATCGCCTCGATTACTTCGGCCTCAGGCACCTGCTTGGCGCCGGCCTCGAGCATGACGACGGAGTCTTCGGTCCCGGCGACGATGAGGTCGATGTCGGACTCTTCGATCTCGGCGTAGGTCGGGAAGGCCTTGAACTGGCCGTCGACGCGTGCGACGCGGACCGAGGAGACGGGTCCCTCGAACGGTAGCTCGGACATGTTGACGACGGTTGATGCGCCGATGGTGCCGAGCACGTCTGCAGGCTGCTCGCGGTCGGAGGAGAGCAGGGTGCAGACGATCTGCACTTCGCGCTTGTACCCCTTGGGGAACAGCGGGCGAATTGGGCGGTCCGTCATGCGGGCTGCCAGGGTGGCGTCCGTGCCGGGGCGGCCTTCACGTCGGAAGAACGAGCCGGGGATCTTGCCAATCGCGTACATCCGCTCCTCGAAGTCCACGGTGAGTGGGAAGAAGTCGATGCCGGGGCGCGGGTCGCCGTGGCAAACGGTCACCAGCAGCATCGTGTCGCCGTAGCGGATGGTGCAGGAGGCCGCGGCGTTCATCGCCAGCCGGCCACTAGCGATTTCGAAGGTCTGGCCCTCGATCTCGGTCGTGAAGACCTGGGTGCCTGCTGGGTGGTTATGGGTCTCAGTCACTTGTGTTGTCACTCGTCGTCTTTCTTTCGTTCCAACAATCGTAAATACAATTAGAGGCGGTCCGATGTTCGGTCCGCGCTAAGTCCTGGATACACAAACTATGTTGTGGGTTGGCGAGCATGTTGCTCGACCGTCTCTCGTCGAGGGAGTCCTGTACTGACCGGGGCGTTTCGGGCGGTAACGCGGGTCAACTGGGGCCGGAGTGCTTCCACCGCTTGCGGGTGAAGCAAAAAGGGCTGCGCTATCGGCGCAGCCCCAGGGCCTGGATCAGGTTGTGGTATCGCTCCACATCCTTGTTGCTCAGGTATCGGAGCTGACGACGCCGCTGGCCAACTAGCTTCAGCAGTCCACGTCGCGTGGAGTAGTCGTGCTTATGCTCGCGGAGATGCTCCGTGAGGTGTTTGATCCGGTCGGTCAAAATGGCGACCTGCACCTCGGGCGAACCTGTGTCGCCGTCGTGCTGCCGGAACTTGTCAATGATTTCGCTTTTGAGTTCGGTCGTTTGCATCGAAACTGATACGAGTCCTATTGCTGCTATATCCCCGACACCATCTGTAGTGGGACGGATCGCCCGGCGACCGTTCTCCACTGCAAGTCACGCTAGCATAGCCCCCATAGCCGAGCAATCAGTACCAACATTAAGATCTGAGGCCGCATGACAGTCGCCGTGATTGTTGATGCCGATGCGTGCGTGCCTGCGGCGCTTGCGGCGGCACTAGATATTCGCATCGCTCCGGCCGACGCGCCGCTGCTGCTTGAGTCCGAGACGATCCCGAAGCTGCGCTCCGAGGCAGTGGAACTTGACGCGACGCCCGCGATTGAGGCCTCGCGCGCCGCGACCGCCGACGGCGCGACCGAGCTGCTCTACCTCAACGTCGACGACGGCTTTGGCTCGGCGGACGGGCTGGCCGAGCAGTTGTCCGCAGCCCTCGACGGGGGCTCGCGCCTCGTTGTCGATTCGAGCGAGGGAGCGCTGATGGGCTGCGGCTGGCAGGCGATCGCGGCAGCAGAGGCGATCCGCGACGGCGGCGACCTGGATGCCGCACTGGCCGCAGCGCGAGGCGTGCGAGCGAAGGTACGGGTGATCGCGATGCTGGAGCACCCGGAGCTGGCCACCGCGGCCGGTGCGACGGCGCTGGACCAGATGCGGCAGCGCGTGCTGGCTGAGTTGCGAGGCGCGGACCTGGGCCTGATGGGCCTCTACAAAGAACGCGACGACGCGCTTCAGCAGCTCCGTGATCGATTCGCGTCGAGCATCAAGGACGGTCGTCGCGCACACATCGCCGTGCACCATGCGGCTGCGGGGCCAGGCGCGGATGCGCTGGCTCGGTGGATCGAACGAGAGCTGAGCCCGGCACGGCTTGTGGTTGCGCCGCTGACGCGGCATGCGGCGGCGCGGCTGGGGCCACGGATGCTGGGGATCGCCTGGTACGAGGACTGATCGAGGGCTAGGGGTTCGTCGCGGCGGTAGCCTGCGCCGCGCGGAGGCGTGCGTGCAGCCAACGTCGCAGAGCGGGGTAGCCGTGGTGTTGCAACCAGACGGCGACCCCCAGTCCGGCGAGCGATACGGCAGCGCCAACGACACCATCGAAGATGTAGTGGTTTGCCGTTGCGACGACGGCGATGGACTGCAGGAGCAGCACCGCCAGTGCGCCGAGCCGCGGCACCGCGTGCGGCGTGGCCCAATAGACGACGATTGCGACGATCAACGCCCAGCCGACGTGCAGTGATGGCACGGCCGCGTACGGGTTCACGAACGGCGCCATGGACTGCGCCTGGTAGGAGAGGTTGTCGAACTGTTCCAGGGTATCGACGAAGCCGAGGTCCGGCAGGAAGCGCGGCGGTGCGACGGGGAAACTCCAGTACATCAGCAGCGCGAAACCGCCGGAGATCAGAAGCGCGTCTCTGAGAAGCGTGTACGACGTCCGTTGCCGCCAAAACATGAGGAGCCCGATTCCCACGATCAGCGGGAAGTCGAGCCAAAAGTAGACGAAGTTGAAGAGCCGCACGCGAAGACTGGAGTCCAGCGTCCACTGGTTGATCTGCGGCTCGACAAAGAGGCCCAGCGACTCCTGGAGATGGATGATCCACTGCGCGTTCTGAAACGCTTGTTCGTCGCGGTCTGCGACGGCGCCTCGTACGAGGAAATAGAGCAGGAACCCGAACGCCACGAGCCCAATCTCGATCAGATCGAACCACGCGAGGCGTGTCCGCGTGGGCGCGGTGACTTCGTGCAAGTAGCTGTAGATCTTCACGCGCACGAAGCGTCCGGAACCTTCCATGCGCTCGACGAGCAATCGCGGCGTCGATCCTACCGCAGTGGCTGCTCTCGCCGAGAGCGGCTGATCGTTCTTGCTCGCCCCGGGAACGCGCCCCTATCCTCAGGCCGGTTACACAGATCATCGCCTCGCGTACCGATCGGAGTCATTCGTGGAGATCCAGGTCAGCACCGGAGACCTGCTTGATCAGACGGGCGACACCTACGTCGTCACCGTGCCGGCTGGTAATCGACCGTTAGTCGGTGACACTGCCGCTGCGGATCGACGGCTGGGTGGCTCAATCGAACGCGCTCGATCACAGGGGCTGCTGACCGGCGTTGCCGGCCACGTACTCGAATTCCCCGCACCTGCGCGGACGAAGGCGAAGCGGATCGTTGCGCTTGAGGTTGGCAACAAGGCTGGCGACGTCACCTCGGCGAAACTTCGGACGCTTGCGGCGGTGCTCTCGCGCCAGCTGCGCGGCATGAATGCCGGACATGTGGTGATGGCGGCGCCGACCAACGCCTGGCGCGGCCTCTCCGCGGAGGACGCTGCCAGCGCGATCACCGAGGGCTTCGTGCTGGGCCTCTACCGGTTCGACAAGCATCACACTCGCGCCGCCGACAAGCCGAAGGGCGCCGTCAGTGGACTGACGATCCTGGCCAGCTCGACGCGGCAGCGTGCGGCGACGCAGCGTGGCGCGGAGCTGGGGCGCGTCCTGGCGGAAGCGACGAACAGCGCGCGCGATATGGGCAACGAGCCCGCGAACCTGATGACCCCCACACTGCTGGCGGAACGCGCGCAGCAGGTGGCCGACGAGTACGGCATCGAATGCCAGATCATCGAGCGTGCCGAGGCGGAGAGCCTGGGCATGGGCTCCTACCTCTCAGTCTCGAACGGCTCGGTGGAGCCGCCGAAGTTCGTCGTGCTGCGGTACCACGGCGCTGCCCGGCGCGGAAACTACGTTGGCCTGATCGGCAAGGGCATCACCTTCGACAGCGGTGGGATCTCGATTAAGCCCGCCGCCGGCATGGAAGCGATGAAGTGGGACATGAGTGGCGCCGCCACCGTGATTGGAGCGATGCAGGCGATCGCACAGCTGAAGCCTCGCATCAACGTGATGGCTGTCGCCCCCTGTACCGAGAACCTGCCGAGCGGCTCCGCCACCAAGCCTGGTGACGTGGTCTACGCGATGGACGGACAGTCGATTGAGGTGGTCAACACCGATGCCGAGGGGCGGCTGGTGCTGGCTGACGCTCTGGCCTACGCGAAGTCCGAGGGCGCCACCACGCTGATCGATGTGGCGACGCTGACCGGGGCGATGGGCGTCGCCCTCGGCAGCGTGCGTGTCGGCGCGTTCGCGAACGACGACCGGCTGTGGAGCGCGCTGGAGACGGCGTCGGACGCTGCGGGCGAGCGCTACTGGCGAATGCCGCTGGACGATGACTACAACGAGCAGATCAAGTCGGCCGTGGCGGATCTGAAGAACACCGGTGGTCGCCCGGCCGGCTCAATCACGGCGGCGAAGTTCCTGCAGGCGTTCGTCGGTGACACGCCATGGGTCCACCTGGACATCGCCGGGGTGATGGACGAGCCCCGCGACAAGGGCGAGTGGGCGAGGGGGATGACCGGCATCCCGGTGCGCACGATGGTGCACTACGTCCTCAACCGCGCCCGCTGATGGGGCGGTGGCCGGCGCGATGAGCGATGCGATCCTGGGGCTCTCCGGCGTGCTGGTTTGGACTGAGGCGGAGCGCTACCCGTCGATGCGCGCCTTCTATGTGGACACGCTGGGACTGACTCCCCGATCGGATCGGGAGCGCTTCGTCAATTTCGACTGGGGTCACCAGCGGCTCACCGTCTCCGTCCACGAGGGTGTGACCGGCGCGACCAGCGATCCGCTGCGACTGATGATCAACCTTGATGTGGACGACATCCACGCGGTGGCAGCCCGCCTCGCCTCGAACGGCGTGGACTTTGCACGATCGCCTGAGCAGGAGCCGTGGGGTGGTTGGATCGCCACGTTCCACGACCCGGACGGCAACACGCTCCAACTGCTACAGACCCCGGACTGACCGCAGTGCACCTGGGCATCGATTTTGACGGCACGATCACGGACGCTCCGGGGATGCGGCAGCGCTATGCGCGGGAGCGCTGGGAGATCGACCTCGCGGCGCACGAGGTGATGCGAGAGGGCGCCGTGCCGATCGTCGGCGACGAGCGGTATCGCGAGATGAGCATCGTGACGGAGGGGGTGCTGACTACGTTCACGGAGCCGCAGGCGGACGCTCTGTCGGTGCTCGACGAACTCTTGCAGGGTCATGAGGTCACGGTGATTACGGCGCGCTACGGGCACCAGGCCGCGTTTGCGCGGCGCTGGCTGCAGCGGCACGCGCTACCGGTCCGTGTCGTACACACCTCAAGAGCACCAAAGACTGAGATCTGTCGCGTGCTTGGCGTCGATGTGCTGCTGGACGACAACATCAATCAACTCGGCGACGCGTACAGCGCGGCACTGCTCGAGGTCGGCACGCTGCCGGTGCTCTACGAGTTGCCGTACAACCGTGAACGTGCACGCCCTGAGGGGCTGCGCGCCGTTTCGAGCTGGCCAGCGTTTGCCAGCCTCGTGGAGGAGCTGGCGCGCGCCTAGTCGGCGCGCGGGAGCAGTTCGGCGACTCGGTCTAGGATTCGCATCGCGCACTCGTACTTCGTCATCAGCGGCACGTCTTCGCGACCGCCGTCGGTATCGAGGATCGTGATGCGGTTCGTGTCGGTCCCAAAGCCGGCGTCGGTGGCGGTCACATCGTTCGCGACGATCAGCTTCGCGCCCTTTGAGGCCAGTTTCTTCTGGGCATTCGCGATCAGGTCTTGCGTCTCAGCCGCGAACGCGACCTTCACGAGGTTGGGCTCGCTCACGCCAGCGATGATGTCTTCGTTCTCTACGAGATCGATCGAGATGTCGCCCACTTCGCCACGCTTGATCTTCTGCTGTGCGGCATCCGCCGGCCGGTAGTCGGCCACGGCCGCCGCCATGATCAACGCATCGGCCTTTCCGACGCGCTCGTGGATCGCCGCGGACATGTCGTCCGCCGAGTCGACCGAGACGACCCGCACTGCCGAGGGCGCGTCACCGGCAACCGTGGTCACGAGCACGACCGAGGCGCCGCGATCACGCGCCGCTTCTGCGATGGCGCGGCCCATCTTGCCGCTGGAGTGATTGCCGACGAACCGCACCGGATCGATCGCTTCGCGGGTGCCGCCGGCGGACACGATGATGGTGCGCCCCCGGAGGTCACCGCGCTCGCGGCCGAGGCGCGCTCGGACCTCGTCGACGATCGCTCGAGGCTCCACGAGCCGGCCGGCGCCTGTGCGTCCGGAAGCCAGCCGCCCCTCGGCCGGGCCGATGAACTGGGCGCCTCGCTCCTCGAGCAACGCTCGGTTGAATTGAGTCGCCGCATGCGACCACATCTGCGAATCCATTGCCGGCGCCAGTAACAGGGGCGCTTCGGTTGCGAGTGCGGTCAGCGAGACGAAGTCATCGGCTAGTCCGTGCGCTAGCCGCGCCATGGCGGAGGCGGTCGCCGGCGCGATCAGCATCAGGTCGGCGCGCCTCGCGAGTTCTACGTGCGCCTCGCCGAACTCGCCGTGTGGGTGCCACATATCGACGTACGGCTCACGAGCCGTCAGCGAGCGAAAGGTCAGCGGGGTGACGAACTTTGTGGCGGACGCGGTCATCGCGATGTCGACGACGGCGCCGGCCTGTACGAGCTGGCTGGTGATGTCGAGCGCCTTGTAGCAGGCGATCGAGCCGGTCACACCAAGGACGATGTGGCGTCCGCTGAGCGGTCCATCAGATGTACTCATTGGTTTGCCTCGTAGATGAGCCTCAGGCCATCGAGGTTGAGATCCGTCTCGATCGCATCGAAACAGCCCACCTCGTCGGCGATCACGTGGGCGTAGCCGCCCGTCCCAATAATGGTCGCTTCGCCGGGCGTTTCCTCCAGTTCCGCGCGGAACCGGTTCACCATCCCACGGACCATCTCCACGTAGCCGAAGAAAATCCCGGCCTGCATGGAGTGCGCCGTGTTCCGCCCAATCGGCCCGTCCGGGCGCTCGAAGCTGACGCGGTGGAGCATCGCGGCTCGACTGAACAGCGCGGTGGAGGCGAGGCCGATCCCTGGCGCGATCGCGCCGCCGAGGTAGTCACCGTCACGCGAGACCGCATCGAAGACGCATGCGGTACCGAGATCGACGATCACCAGCGGCGGTTCGTAGCGGTCGAGCGCGGCGACCGCGTGCAGGATTCGGTCTGGTCCCACCTCGCGAGGGTTGTCGTACAGGACGCGGATGCCGGTCTTGATGCCGGGGCCAACGATCAGCGGCTCTACCTTGAAGTAGCGCTGGCAGACCTCGCGGAACGTGGCGAGGAGCGGCGGCACCGTGGACGACATGATCGCCGAGTGCACGCGCTCCGGCTCGATGCCGGTGGTGCGCAGCAGCCCCAAGACCAGCATGGCGTACTCGTCCGCGAAGTTGTCCTGGTCAGTTGCGATTCGGAAGGTCGCAGCGAGTTCGTCGCCGTTGAAGAGACCGATCGCGATGCTCGTGTTGCCGACATCGATGGCGAGGAGGAGATCGGCGGTGAGGGATTCGTCTGTCATCGTGGCCCCGTCTGCAGTCCGCTGCCTCAGACGGGGATGTCCGGAGTGGTCAGCGGCTTGCGGGTACGTCCCATGACACGGGACTCAAAACACCAGCGGAAGTATAGCCTCAGAGGGGCTGACTCCGCTGCCAGAAGGTTCCCAATCTTCTCTTGCGAACACGCTTGGGGTAAGAAGCAAACAATTTAGCAGTCGACTCCACATAACCTCCTTGATCGGCGTGATCAGCCGGTGCTACATTCCCGCCCGGTCAGTAAACGGAATTCGTTTTTTGCGGCGACGAGTTCGAAAAGATGGCCACGGCGGTTTGAAGGATTCGACCCAGCAGGCGTTGACGTCTGCAACCGGCAGGGACTGGCGAACTCATCAACAGGTCGTCCACGGATGTGGATAACCGTAGGCGTAGTGATACGCGGAGATGAGGATTCTGTTCCCGGGCGGGGGCCGACGCAGCGGGGAGCGTCGATGCCTGACAGTGTGGCGTATGACCCTGCCGCGATGTGGCAGGCAACACTTCGAGATCTCGCGTCTCAGGTATCGCGCGCTAACTACGACACTTGGCTCGATGGTACGGAGGGTGTTCGTCTTGTTGACGATCTCCTCGTCGTTGGTACCCGGTCGGAGTTCGTCACGGAGTGGCTGCAAAAGCGACTGCGCCCATCGATCATTCGTTCACTGACAGACGTAGCCGAACGCTCGATGGATGTCGCGTTCGAGCCGCTGCGTGCTGCGGAGGCTGACGCTGCTCCCGCACTGACCGGCACTGCGCCGGTGAGCGCCGTGCCGCGACCGCGGCTGCGTGAGCGTTACACGTTCGACCGCTTCATCGTCGGCAAGGGCAACGAGCTTGCCGCCGCCGCCAGTCGTGGTTCTGCCGATTCGCCAGGCGACCGTTACAACCCGCTCTTTCTCTACGGCGCCGCCGGTCTGGGCAAGACTCACCTCCTCCAGGCGGTTGGTCACAATCTGGTGGACCGTGGGCTGCACGTGCTCTACGTGAGCGCCGAGGCGTTCACCAACCAACTGATCACGGCGATCCAGGGCCGCAAGATGGAAGAGTTCCGCCAGCAGTACCGGATGGCGGACGCGCTGCTGATTGATGACATCCAGTTCATCGCGGGCAAAGAGCAGACGCAGGAAGAGTTCTTTCACACCTTCAACGAGCTGTACGAATCCGGTCACCAGATTGTGATCACCTCGGACAAGAGCCCTGCGTTGATCCCTCACCTGGAGGAACGTCTTCGTACTCGCTTTGAGTGGGGCATGATCGCCGACCTCCAGGCACCTGACCACGAGACGCGTGTCGCGATCCTGCGTTCGAAGGCTCGCGAGCAGGGCGCAATCGTCCCTGACAATGTGCTCAACGTGATTGCCGCTCGCTTCAAGAAGAACATCCGCGAGCTTGAGGGCTCGCTTACCCGGATTCTCGCCTACAGCCGGCTCACCCGTGAACCGTTGTCCCCGGAGCTGGTCCAGTCCGCGCTCTCGTCACTCGAACCAACCGAGCCGCGACTCCCACCATCGCCGACGCTGATCATCGATAGTGTCTGCCGCTACTTCGACATCGACCGCGAGGCGTTGCTGTCAAAGAGCCGCGAGAAGCGCGTTGCCTACCCGCGCCAGATTGCCATGTACTTGATGCGCGAGTTGGCGCACCGCTCGCTCGTCGAGATCGGTGACGCACTCGGTGGCCGCGACCACTCCACGGTCCACCACGGCTGGCGGAAGATGGAGCGCTCGCTCTCGATCGATCCGGAGACGCAGCGAGACATCGGCAGCCTCCGCGAAATGGTTGAGCAAGCTCGCCGCATCGCCTGATCTCACTCGACTGATGCAGCACTCGGCTGACTGGTTCTCTTCGGGCTGCTGTTGTGGGCGCAGGAAGTAGTGCGTATCTATTTGTCCTTCAGTCTTAGCCTTTCACTGGTTATCCGAACAGCGTTGTCGACAAGTCCCGTGTACCCGTGGGTATCCTGCTCACAGCGTCGATACCGATCCGTCGGATAGAACCAGTCTTCCAAGGGGCCGCAAATACTCTCGTGATCACCTACGGCCGGTCCGCTGGCATTGTTGACTAATCCACGTGCTATCAGGCCTCGAAATCAGTGAATGAGGCTGTGGCTGCGGGCGCTGAGTCGATTCATCCACACTGTCCCCGCTACTACTATGACTACTGTTAATGGCTTTCAATGAAACACTCCTCCATCACGAACTGAATCAACTAACCAACATCGCTGTGTACAGTGGGATCCCATGATTGATTGTGTCGAATTCGAAATCATCGCCGGGAACGGCGGGAACGGCATCGTGTCGTTTCGCCGCGAGAAATTTGTACCTCAGGGTGGACCTGACGGTGGCGATGGTGGGCGCGGTGGCGACATCGTGATTGTTGCTGATCCTCGGATGTCGACACTGCAGCAGTACCGTGACCAACGAATTCGCCGGGCGGGCAATGGCGGGCAGGGCGGGCCCAACCAGATGCACGGCGCGGCGGGCACGCCGCTGGAGATCATCGTTCCGATGGGCAGTGTGATTTGGGACCTCGACGAGGCAGACCCGGAATTGGTGCCGGACGCCGAACCGCTTGTCGATCTCGATCAACCGGGAGCGTCGATCATCCTCGCGCGTGGCGGGAGAGGCGGCCGCGGCAACAAGCGCTTTGCGACCTCGACGCGTCAGGCGCCGACATTTGCGCAGCGGGGTCAGGGTGGCCGGTCTCGGCGGATCCGCATCGAACTCAAGCTGATCGCGGACATGGGCCTGATTGGGATACCGAATGCCGGTAAGTCGACGCTGCTGAGTAGCTGGTCGCGCGCTACACCGAAGATCGCGGCATACCCGTTCACCACGCTTGAACCTGAGCTTGGCGTGGTCAATCTCGGGTACGACTCGTTCGTCGCAGCTGACATGCCGGGGCTGATCGAGGGGGCCAGTGAGGGTGTTGGGCTCGGGCATGAGTTTCTACGGCACATTGAACGAACGCGGGTACTGGTCCACGTGATCGACATGTCCGCAGATGATCCGCTGGGGAATCGCGACCTGATTGACCAGGAGTTGCGCGACTTTGGGCATGGCCTGGCGGAGAAGCCTCAGTTACTGGCGCTGAACAAGCTCGATCATCCAGATGGGCAGGCACAGATGGAGTTGCTGGCCGATGAGCTGGCCGCGATTGACCTGCCGAAGTTCGAAATTTCCGCTGCCACTGGCGAAGGTACCCGGGAGCTGGCCCAGCGGGCGTTCCTGGTGCTGCAGGAGCTGCGCGCGGAGACGAAGATTGAAGAAGCGCGCGAACCGGCGATCCTCCGCCCTGAACCGCAGCGCAGTCGTTTCGATGTTGAGGTGGCCGATGACGGCATTGCCGTTGTGCGAGGGCCGACGCCCGAGTGGCTGGCGGAGACGTTGGATCTGAATGAGGCGGAGCCCCGAGCTGAGTTCTTCGACCGGCTGAGCCGGCTCGGTGTGGCGCGGGCACTACATCGTGTTGGCGTGTCGCCCGGCGACCCGGTTCGCATTGGCGATCTGCAAGTGCGCTGGGACGGTACGTGAGTTCGCTTCGCCGAGGGATTCTGGGCGGGACTTTCGATCCACCCCACCTCGGGCATCTCGTGCTGGCCAGCAATGCGCGGCACGCTCTTCAACTCGACGAGGTCTGGTTCATCCCGACGGGTGATCCGTATCGCAAAGCCGGGCGAGCGATCTCATCGCGGGAGGAGCGGCTGCGTCTCGTAGAGGCGGCGATTGCCGAGTTGCCGTGGGCACGCGTGAGCACGATCGAACTGGATCGCGACGGCCCGACCTACACGACGGACACGCTTCGGGAGTTGGCCGGCGAGGGTGGCGACTGGTGGTTCATCCTGGGTAGCGACGCCCTTGGCGATCTGCCCCACTGGCGAGAGCCGGCGACGATTGTTGCGCAGGTGCGGCTGGCACTGGCGTGGCGACCGGGTAGCGGTGAGTTGGAGATCCCGCAAGAGACACTGCGGGCCGTGCCGGGGATCGAGTCTCGGATCGACGAGGTTGAGATGCCGTTACTCGAGATCTCGTCCACGGATCTGCGCGAGCGGGTTCGAGATGGCCGTCCGACGGATTTCCTGCTCACTCCGGCCGTGCGCGCCGTGATCGATGAGCTCGGGCTCTACGCCTCCAGCTAGGCGTCCTCGGGCGGTATTCCGATGAGCACGGATGCTCTCGGGATCGGCGGGAAGAGGAACGGTCTCAGGTCTGCGTCACGTGTGAATTCGAAGCCCACGGCATCGGCGTGTTCGCGCAGGGTTCGAGTTGAGCGCAATCGCACCCGCTCTCCGGCGGGGCCGACGACCTTCGCGTTCCAGGAATCCAGGCGGCGGTTGCCGGTTGGCCCGAACTCCCAGATGAGCGCCAGCCCACGCGGCGCGAGTACACGATGCACTTCGTGCAGGAACGCATCCAACTCCGGCGTGCTGAGGTGCTTCACGATGTAGCCGGCAGTGACGAGGGTGAACGAGTCATCGGCGAATGGCAGCTCCGTGGCTGAACCGCGCACGAGGTCTCGTGGTGCTCCGTCGCGCTGCTGGTCACGCTGCGCCATCGCCAGCATCTTCGGTGACAGATCGAGGCCGACAGGTGGCTGTTCGAAGCCCACTTGTTCGTCGAGCGTTCGCATCAGCGTGCCGCGGCCGCAGCCGACATCGAGCAGGCGCGTCTCTGGTGTCAGCTTCAGGTTCTCGGGCAGTCGATACAGCGGCCCGTTCGCCAGCAGGTGGCCCTGCGGGCCCATCAGCCAGCGGAAGCCGAGCGCGCGGAGCGAGTTGCTCTCAATCCACCGCTCGCGATGAAGGCCGAAGGGCTGTGCTGACTCGGAAGCTGGTGTCTGCATCGGTCGGGCGATCGTGCGTCAGCGAGCGCGCAGGCACAAATGCGAGCGGCTAACGCAGCTCCTCCGGGCGGGAGGAGGCGGAGCCACCCTCGCGCAGGTCGAACGACATGCGAACCTGGGTGTCGCGTGCCGCGGCCCAATCGCACATTGCCGCCAGTTCGCGCAGGCGAGGCGCCAGATGCTCGTAGCCGGCGATCAGAGGGGCAAGGGTGGCGTCCGGGGATTCCCATTCCTGGGCGACGATGCGAGCGCACGCCGCCAACTCCACGGCCGGCTGCCACGATCGCTGCATCTCTTGCTGGTCTGCGGTGGTCTCAACGTCGCGGTCCGCGTACTTCAGCAACGGTTTCAGATTAATCTTGAGCTGACGGTCCAAGTGCGCCGCGGCCTGTGCCAGCTCGTGCTCCCCACCGAAGCGGAGGCTGAAGGCCCACGATTGGAAGAAGAGCACGATGGCGGGGTCGTCGAGGAAGCTGAGCGGGCACTCCTCGCTCAGATCGAACTCGACGAAAAAGCGCTCGGGCCAGCGGGTGTCGCCGTGCATCGATCTAGCCGGCGCGCCGCTTAGGCGTCGATCGTTGCCTGGAGGGCGTTCGACATGATGAAGGTTCGGCGCGGCGCTACTTCATCGCCCATCAGGCGCGTGAAGAGGTCGTCGGCCTCGGCCGCATCATGCACTTCCACCTGCAGCAGTGAACGGCGCTCTGGGTCCATCGTCGTCTCCCAGAGCTGCTCGGGGTTCATCTCACCGAGGCCCTTGTAGCGTTGGAAGTTGAATCGAGCGCCGTCGTTCTCTGCCAGGAACTTCTCGCGGTCGGCTTCCGTGAATAGCCAGGTTACGTTGCGCCCACGCGTTGCGCTGTAGAGCGGCGGCTGGGCGATGAACATGTAGCCGTCCGCGATCAGCTGCGGCATGAATCGGAAGAAGAACGTCAAGAGCAGCGTGCGGATGTGAGCACCGTCTACATCCGCGTCGGTCATGATGATGATCTTGTGGTAGCGCAGCTTCTCGCTGTTGTAGTCCTCGCCGAAGCCCGTCCCCAGCGCGGTGATGATCGTGCGGATTTCCTCGTGCGCCAGCATCTTGTCCAGGCGCGCCTTTTCGACGTTGATGATCTTGCCGCGCAACGGCAGGATCGCTTGCGTCCGCCGGTCTCGCGCGCTCTTTGCGGAGCCGCCGGCTGAGTCGCCCTCGACCAGGTACAACTCGGAGAGCTCCGGGTCCTGCTCGGAACAGTCGGACAGCTTGCCGGGCAGGGTGCTGCCTTCCAGCACACCCTTGCGCTGGACCAGGTCGCGCGCCTTGCGGGCTGCCTCGCGAGCACGGGCGGCGGTCAGAGCCTTGTCCAGCACCTTGCGCGCGATCTGTGGGTTCTCTTCCAGCGCCTGCCCCAGCTTGGAGGCGAACACTGACTGAACGATGCCCTTCACCTCGGGGTTGCCCAGGCGGGTCTTGGTCTGACCCTCGAACTGCGGTTCACCCAGCTTCACGCTGATGATTGCCGCGAGGCCCTCGCGGACGTCATCACCGGAGAGGTTCGGGTCGCTCTCTTTCAGGATCTTGTTCTTTCGGGCGTGGTCATTCAGCACGCTGGTGAGTGCGCTGCGGAATCCGGTCAGGTGCGAGCCGCCATCGATGGTCTTGATGCAGTTGGCGAAGGAGTTCACGGTTTCACCGAACGTCGCGTTGTACTGCAACGCGATCTCGACCATGACGCCGTCGCGTTCTTCATTCACGTAGATTGGGTCGCCGTGAAGGGTGCCCTTGTCCCGGTTGATGTAACGCACATAGGCCTCGACTCCAGAGTCGAAGTAGTAGGTCATCTCTCGCGGCACTGGCTGTACGCGCCGGTCGATGAAATGGATCCGGATTCCCTTGGTCAGGTAGGCCATCTCACGGAACCGACTGGTCAGCGTGTCAAAGTCGTAATCGAGCGTTTCGAACGTGTCGGCGTTCGGCAGGAATCGAATTGTTGTTCCGGTCTCTTTTGCCGGGACAGTCCCGCTTTTCTGCAGCTTCGAGGTGGGCACCCCAACGGAGTAGCTTTGCGTCCAGCGGGCACCCTTTTGGCGGACTTCCACTTCGAGGTCCGAGGAGAGCGCGTTCACCACGGAAGCGCCCACGCCGTGCAGACCGCCAGAGACCTTGTAGCCGCCGCCGCCGAACTTGCCGCCGGCATGCAGCACCGTCAGCACGGTTTCGACGGCCGAGAGTCCAGTCTTGCTGTGCTTGTCCACCGGGATGCCGCGCCCATTGTCGGTGACGGAGACGTGGCCATCCGGTTCGATTTCGATCGTGATCGTGTCGCAGTATCCGGCCATCGCCTCGTCGATCGCGTTGTCGACGATTTCGTAGATCAGGTGGTGGAGGCCGCGCGAGTCGGTGGAACCGATGTACATGCCGGGGCGTCGCCGAACCGCCTCAAGGCCCTCGAGGACCTGGATGTCGGCGGCGGTGTAGGACGAGGTATCCGAGGAGGGTTTGGTCTTGCCACTTCGCCCGTTCTTGACGGCGTCCGCGGCACTCTCAGTCGTTGTCATGGGACCTCTACTCGGATGCGGGGAGCGCTGACATGCGCTGTTCGCGAGCGCTTGATTGGGCGTCGCGCCGGAATTGATCATCCGCTTGAATGAACACCAACAATTCTACCATAAAAGGCGCCGGTTTCGAGCCCGGCTCAGGCACTCTTACGCCACTGGTTCCGTCTTCAGGCTGACAGCCTATCTGGGTGGTTCCTGTCTTGGAAAACATCGTGGATGCTCGCGAATTCGCCGGAAATCGGTCGGAATCGTGATGCATGCATCGAACGCGCGCTGACCACCTACAATGGCGGCTCTATGACCTCAGTGGAACTCAGTCCTATTGCCAGCGTGGCGAACGGCGAGCACGACCTCGGTCGCGTCGACTGGTCGCGTCAGCGCAGCGATATCGTGCTCAGCGATGGCCTCGAGGATCGCCTGCTGGGCCTCGACGATTACTCGCACATCATTGTGATTGCCTGGCTCGATCGAACTCCGGAGGAGCTGCGAGAGCGTCCCCGTGCCTACCCGGCGGGCGATGACCGCCTGCCGCTGCAGGGGGCGCTGGCTCTTCGCGGCGGCGCTCGGCCCAACCCGCTCGCCTTCACCGTCTGCCGCCTGATTGGCATCGAGGGGGCCACGGTCACTGTCGAGGGCCTCGATCTGATCGATGGGACGCCGGTGCTCGACCTGAAGCCGTACATCGCGTTCTACGATGCCCGCCCCGATGCGACGCTGCCGCGCTGGGCTGAAGGCTAGCGGGGTGCCCTCGGGGCGTCGTCTTGAGGCCGGGCGCACGGGGCGCGATGCCGCTGGCGAATCACCGATCCTTCGCCGGCCGACGCGTGCTCAACTCGGCGCGGTCTATCGCGCACTGCTTCAACTGCACGGGCATCAGCAGTGGTGGCCTACCGCCCTGGAGGATGGTCCCGGCGCCCGCCTGGAGATTTGCTTCGGCGCGATCCTGACGCAGAACACCTCGTGGAAGGGGGCCGCTGCCGCGCTCGAGAATCTGCACGCTGCTGACGCGCTCGATGCCGAGGCGATCCTTGGGCTCCCGACCGACGTGCTGGCCGACCTCGTCCGTCCGTCGGGTCACTTCAATGTGAAGGCGCGCAAGCTCCAGGAGTTCTGTACCGAGGTGGTGGAGGGCTACGGTGACATCGACGAGCTGCTCGATGCTGAGCCGGAGGAGCTCCGCGAGCGGCTGCTGGCGATCTGGGGCATCGGTCCTGAGTCGGCAGACGCGATCACGCTCTACGCGGCTCGCCAGCCTACGTTTGTGGTGGACGCCTACTCGTACCGGCTGTTCGAACGGCTCGACCTGCCGCCGGGGCCTCGGAAGTACGACGTCTATCGAGAGTTTTTCCTGGAGAAGATCGGGCCGGACGTCGAGCAGCTCAACGAATGGCATGCCCTGATCGTCCGCCACGGGCAGCAGATCTGCCGGCGTTCGAATCCGCGCTGCGAGGAGTGCCCGCTGCTTCGTCGCTGCCCATTCGGCCAGAACGAGCTTGGCCTCCGGACCGGGAAGCCGGCGGCGAGCTAGGCAGTATCCCCGCCTGCCTTGTCGGGGAGGCGAACGCCCCGGACACTGGGATGCATGGAACTTGGCATTATCGGCGCCGCACGTAGCGGCAAGACGTCACTCTTCAACGCTGTCACCCGCGGCTCGGCGGCGATCGGCGCCTACTCGTCGACCAGCGAACCGAACCTTGGTGTGGTCCGGGTCCCGGACGCTCGGGTCGATGCGCTGTCCGCGATCTTCCAACCGAAGAAGGTGACCTACGCGGAGATTCGCTGGGTGGACTATCCCGTCGCCGGCTTCGGGCCGGAGGGGCCGGGCGCCCGCTTCGTCGCAGACCTCGCCCAGCTCGACGCGCTCGTCCATGTCGTTCGCGCTTTCGAGGACCCAGCCGTCGCCCACGCGGAGGGCTCTGTTGACCCGCACCGTGACCTTGAGGCGCTGGAGATGGAATTGCAGTTCTCTGACCTTGCGCTGATCGAGCGGAGGATCGAGCGGATTAGTTCCGAGATGCGATCGGTGAAAGCCGGCGAGCGCGGTGAGCTGGAACGTCACCAGCAGCTGATGGAGCGGATGCAGGCGCACCTGGAGGGTGGCCAGGGTCTCCGTTCGCTCCAGCTCAACGAGGCGGACGAGCGAGAGCTACGGAACTATCGGTTCGTCACGCGAATCCCGGAGCTGCTGATCATCAATATTGGCGAAGGCCAGTTAGCCGATACGGCTTCGATCGAAGCGGAATTCAGCGAGCGATACGGTGCTGAGGGTGTTGCCGTTGCCGCGCTCTGCGCGAAGGTTGAAGCGGAACTTACCGCCATGGATCCTGAGGACGCCATCGAATTCCGAAGCGAGCTGGGCCTCGATGAGGAGTCCCCACTGGACCGCGCGATTGGCCTTGCCTACGACTTGCTTGGCCTCCAGTCGTTCCTGACTGCTGGTGAGGACGAATGCCGCGCCTGGCCTGTTGCGAAGGGCGCCACCGCACCCGAGGCGGCCGGGAAGATCCACACGGACCTTGAACGCGGCTTCATTCGGGCGGAGGTCGCGGGCTACGCTGACCTGGTTGATGCAGGTTCGATGGCCGAATTGAAGAAGCGCGGCCAACTGCGAACCGAGGGGAAGTCGTACGTTGTCCAGGACGGTGACGTGCTGAACATCCTCTTCAACGTCTGAGCGCCGCGCCCGCCGAGCGCACCGGGGATGCCGATGGACGCTGCCGACCGTATCGCGATCAACGAAGCCATTGAGGCGGCGCTTGGCGGTGCGGCTGCTGTGCTCGTCGCCACGGTCACCGGTAGCGGCGAGCCGTCTTTCCTGGAGCTTGGGGCCAAGCTGCTCGTCTCGCGTGACGGCCAGCGCATCGGCGCGCTCGGTCGCTCCGAGGTTGATGCGACGGTCGAGGAGGTCGCGGCCGACGCCTACACGGCGTTGCCTCGAATTGGTGTTCAGACGCTCTACGTGGCGGAGGATGGAGCCACGACGCTCCGGCGACACGAGGCGAGCCCCGGCGCCGCCGAGGTGATGTTGCAGCTCTGGGAGCAGCCGGCGCGACTGATTGTGGTTGGTGGAGGCCACGTTGGTCTGGCGCTAGCCACGTTCGGTGAGCAGCTTGGCTTTGCCGTCACCGTGATCGACGACCGCGAGGACTTCGCGAACTGGGAACGCTTCCCGATGGCGGAGCACGTACTCAGCGGCGACCTTGCCGAGGAACTGGACGCGATCGAATTCGATGAGACCGCCCACGTGGTGCTGGTCTCACGTGGTCATATGCAGGATGAGCTGGCGCTGCGGCATTCCGCCGGGCGAGGCGCCGGCTACGTTGGGATGATCGGAAGCCGTCGACGTACCGCCACCGTTCTCCAGCACCTGGGCGAAGAGGGCTATGACGCTGCCGTGCTGGATGAGATCAGCACCCCGATTGGCCTGGATATTGGTGCGGAGACGCCGGAGGAGATCGCGCTCTCAATCCTCGCGGAGATCGTGATGCTTCGGCGTGGCCGTTCGGGAGCGCGTCTCCGTGATCAGCGAAATCGTCTGTTGGAATAGGGCGAATCACAGACCTGACAAGTCTGTGATTAATGGCTGCGACATAACCACGGCGGTTCACGCTTGTGTTAGAATTCGGGGTGCGCCGGCCTCCCCTGCCCAGAAGGAGGGGAGTGGGCCAGGCGCAACCGAGCTAGCCAGTTCCCTCTGGGGCGCGAGGGCCGATTTATCGGCCTTCGTGCTTGTCTGGCCCGGTACGCTATGGATACGTCGCACCGCCCAGCATGGATCTCCGCAGCGTATACTTGAGTCGGTTCGTGAGTGAGTCGGGAGGGTGCCCAGCGTGTCGTCTGAAATGTTCAGCGAGATTCGCGAGGCCCGCGTCAGCGGGGAGCCGCGCGTGCTTGCGACGATTGCCCGGACCCGTGGCTCCACGCCTCGCAAGGCAGGCGCGACCATGCTGCTGCGCCCGGACGGCACATTCACGGGCACGATTGGCGGTGGCTGTGGTGAGTCCGAGGTCTGGCAGGACGCGATGGACACGATGGCCGATGGCCTACCGCGCCTGACCGTGGTGGACCTGACCGAACCGATCGACGGCGATGACAAGATTTGCGGCGGCATCATGGAAGTTTTCGTCGAACGCATCACCGAATAACGCGTCCCGAGAATCCACTGCCGCACCGCACTCGTATCTCTGTTGCACCGTGCTAGGATCAGCCCCGCGCTGCTTCCGAGTAACCACAGCAGCGAGCGTAAGCAGGAGGAGCAATCGATGATCGGAAGCCTTGGCTGGCAGGAACTGCTGATCATCCTGGTGATTCTTGCGCTGCTCTTCGGCGCTTCTCGTGTCTCAGACCTCGGTGGCGCGCTTGGGCGCGGTATTCGAGAGTTCCGCTCTGAAGCTCGGGGTGAGGATGACGAATCCGCAGACGACGCTGACGCGCCAACTACCAAAGGTGACCCAGACGATGGTGGCGGGGGCTAGGCCGCACGAACCGCGAACGATGGAGGAAGGCGCCGAATGGCGCCTTCTTTGTGCACGGCAGCAGAGCGAGCCCCTAACCACACGATTGCTATGCTGCCCCGCGTGCCTGGACGGGCTCGCGCTCACCATGCCGTTCGCACATTGAGAGGACCACCCGTGGAGATTGTTTCCGGGCTGCATCAACTTCGCACGCCCATGAACACCCCTGGGCTGCCCTACGTGATGCCCTACCTGTTCGAAGGTCCGGATGGCGTTGCGCTGTTCGATGCCGGCTACGGCACCAAGGAGGCGACTCGTGCGATGACGGACGAGTTGAGCACGCGGGGTTACCAGCCTTCGGACATTCGGATGCTGGTCATCTCGCATGCGCACCCGGACCACCTGGGCATGGCCGCATGGGTGAAGGAGCAGTCACCGGACTGCGAGCTGGTCATGCTTGAGCGCGAGTGGCAGTGGATCCAGGATCGCTGGCTGGGCTTCGATGACTGGGAAGATCACTCCAACGACTGGCTGGTCCGCCACGGCATTACTCGTGCCGAGGTTGATGCGGCGGACCGCGCCGGTGCGGTGGGCCTGGGTGGCGCGGTCACCCCTCGAGGGATGCAGCGTCTGGCGGCGCGCCTCTGGCACCGCGTTTCACCGCGGCACCGTGACCGCAGCTGGCGTCGCAGCTTCCGCATGGACACGAAGCCGGACCGCGTGGTCCAGGACGGCGAAGTCATCGAGTTCGGCGACTGGCGACTGCAGTCGATCTGGACGCCCGGGCACACGCCAGGCCACCTCTGCGTCTACGAACCGAACCACAAGCTGATGCTGACCGGCGACCACGTGCTCCCGCGGATCACCCCGAATGTCTCGATGCACAACGACGACGAGGCCAATGGTCGATCCCCCCTCGCGGAGTACATGAGTTCGCTGGCGAAGACGGCCGAATTCGATTCGGACCAGGGTCTGCCAGCGCACGAGTACAACATCGAGGATCTGCCGGCGCGGTGCCACGAGCTGATCGAGCACCACGAGGAGCGCCTCGAGGAGGTGCTGATTGGCATCGGCGACGGTGCCGCGACAGCCGGAGATGTCTCCGGGCGCGTGAAGTGGAACACCCGCCCCTTTGAGCAGTTCAACATCTGGCAGAAGCGCAGCGCGCTGGGTGAGACGCTTGCTCACCTTCAGGTGCTGCTCGACGCGGATCGCGTTCGTCGCTTCGATGATGACTGCACCCGCTGGGAGCGCGTCTAGTTCGTCGCTACCGCCGATTCGGTCTCACCGTCTGGCGTGGGACAATCGCACCATGTTGGTGACTCGATGACCTCGTTACGAGACCGCGCTGCTCTGCTCGCTGGACGTGCAGCCGGCGCTTCCGCGCGCCGCCTCGGTCGAGGTGGCGGCACTGCGCTGCCCGGTCTGGTGGCCGGGGCGATCGCCTCTGACCTCGTGCGCTCGCTTGCGGAGCGTCTTCCGCAGGGTGTGGTCACGGTGACTGGCACGAACGGCAAAACGACTACCGCGCATCTGCTCGCCGCGATCCTCGCCCAGGGTGGATTCGAACCACTTGCCAACCGCTCCGGCTCGAACCTCGAACGCGGATTGCTCGCCACCTACGTCGCTGCTGCCGATCGCTTCGGCGAAGTGGCCCAGGGCGGCCAGGCGATCGGCGTGCTCGAGGTCGACGAGGCGGAGCTGCCGAGGTTGTTCCCGCGGCTCCGCCCGCGCGTCGCCACCTTCCTCAATCTGTTCCGCGATCAGCTCGATCGGTACGGCGAGGTGGACTCAGTCGCGGAGGGTTGGCGGGCGATGCTCACGGAGCTCGATGCTGAGACCACGCTCGTGCTCAACGCCGACGATCCCAACGTGGCGGAACTCGCAAGCCAGGCGGCTGGCCGGGTCATCACCTTTGGCGTCGACGATCACTCGGTGGCGCTTGGCGCTGTTGACCACGCGAGCGACGCGCGCTTCTGCCCCAATGGCAATCGTTTCAAGTACGACGCGATTTACATGGGCCACGTGGGCGAATGGCACTGCGACTGTTGTGGCCGCTTCCGTCCCGCACCCGATGTGGTTGCTCGGGAGATTGAACTTGGCGAGGACGGCTCGCGTGTCACGATCGTGGTCGGCGAGACGGCACTGGCGATTGAGCTGCCGCTGCCGGGGCTCTATGTCGTCTACAACGCGCTCGCCGCTGCGGCCTCCGCTCACGCGCTCGGTGTTGCTCCCGAGGTGATCGCCAGTGCTCTCGCAGCCGCGACCGCGCCGTTTGGGCGACAGGAACGATTTCAGGTCGACCGTCGCGAGGCGCGTGTGCTGCTTGCGAAGAACCCGGCGGGGCTGAACGAGGTGCTGCGCACTCTCGCGGTCACCGACGGCCCGCTGACCGTGCTCGCGATGCTGAACGACGGGATCCAGGACGGGCAAGACGTCTCCTGGATTTACGACGCTGATATCGAGCTGCTCGCTGGGCGCGAGTTGCACCTGGTGTGCTCCGGCGACCGTGCCGATGACTTCGCGCTGCGCTGGGTACTGGCGGGCATCGAGCCGCGCTCTGTGCTGGCGGACACCGAGGCGGCGTTGGACGCCGCGCTGGCGGCCGCTCCCGAGGGCGGTCGGCTCAATGTGGTCGCCACCTACACCGCGATGCTCGATGTGCGCGAAGCGCTCGCGCGTCGTGCCGGCGCCGCTTCCTACTGGGAGACGCCGAGCGAGGAGCGCGCGCGATGAACCATCCGCCAGAGCTTGCCCTGCGGATCGTGTCGCTCTACTCCGACGTGATGAACGTCTATGCGGATCGCGGCAATCTGATCGCGATCCGCAATCGCGCCGCCGAGCGCGGGATCGCGATTGAGGTGTTCGAGGTGAGCCTGGGCGATCAGCTCCCGCCGGACGCGGACCTGGTCCTGATCG
Source organism: Dehalococcoidia bacterium (assembly GCA_018700215.1). GTDB lineage: Bacteria > Chloroflexota > Dehalococcoidia > UBA2979 > UBA2979 > JABIST01. Next base: position 24,072 of record JABIST010000149.1, read on the forward strand.
GCGGCGGGCAGGATCGCGAGCAGCATCGGATCGCTGACGAACTGGCCGCACACGGTCCTCAACTTCGCGAGTGGGTGGAAGCGGATGCGGCGGTCCTGGCGGTCTGTGGCGGTTTCCAGCTCTTTGGCCGCTGGTACCGCGATCAACACGGCGAAATCATTGCAGGCGTCGAAATCTTCGATATCACCTCGGTTGCTCCGGGGCCGAAGGCGCCTCGTGGCGTCGGAGATGTCGTCGCCCGGTCGATGGTCGGTTCGATCGGTGAGGTGGTCGGCTTCGAGAACCACGCAGGCCGCACCTACCTGGGTCCGACCGCAACGCCGTTCGCCAGCGTTGAGCATGGCTTCGGCAACAATGGCGCGGACGGGACCGAGGGCGCGGTCTATCGCAACGCGATCGGCACCTACCTCCACGGCTCGGTGCTGCCGAAGAATCCGGCGCTGCTCGATCACCTGCTCGCGACGGCGCTCTCCCATCGTCGAGGTGAGGTTGTTGTGCTCGAGCCATTGCCTGCGCCATACGCCGATCGTGCGCACACCTCGGCGGTCACCGTGGCACGGCGTCGGTCGCCTGCCCGATGAGGTGGTCGCTGCTGGGCCTGGTGTTGCTCGTCGGACTCGCGACAGCTTGCTTTGAGTCGAGCGATGAACCGGCTCAGGTGTTTGCCGATGGCACCGCGCTCCCGGACCGGGGTGCTCAGGCATCGGATGCAGCGGGGACGGCGACGCCGGTTCCGTTCACGCCGGGCCCCGTGATCAGCGATCTCGATCCCGAGGATCTGCGCGGGTTTGCGTTCCCGATCGAGGGTGGCTGTCTGCCGTCTCGGGACGAGGTGATGCCGAATGCGCCGCGCGAGTATCGCTCCGGCACGAGCGAAGGCGTCGATTTCTACCACGGCGATGTCTGCACGGAGATCCATCGTGGTCTCCCGGTGCGGGCGATGTTCGCGGGCGTCGTGATTCGCGCCGACCGCGACTACGACGAGATCACCGAGGCGGAGGCGAACGTGTATTCCGCCCGCGCCCTGACGCAGGGCTTCACCGACGAGGAGGCGCTGGATGCCTTCCGCGGTCGTCAACTCTGGATCGACCACGGCAACGGCGTTGTCAGCCGCTACACCAGCCTCGAGTCGATTGAGCCTTCGATCGCGGTTGGGGTCGCGCTCCGCGCAGGCGATGTCATTGGGGGCGTTGGTGAATCGGGCACGCCCGAGGCGACGATCGCTCCGGGCACCCAGATTCACCTGCACATCGAGCTGCGGGTTGGTGATGGTTTCCTTGGCCAGCAGCTCGCGCCGGACGAGGTGCGTCGCCTCTATCAGCGGCTCTTCACGTCCGTGGAGGGCGACGGATAGTGCTCTATCGCCCGCCGCTGACACGCGGCGTAGCATGGAGCTACCGCCGCTGGACGGGAGCCCCTCGCCTGTGAACCCTCTGCTCGTTATTGAGATCCCCTGGGGTCCAAACATCGGCCACGTGTTCGGCTTGCTGCTGACGTGGCATGGGCTGTTTACCGCCGTTGGCATCCTGATCGGCGTCCAGGTTGCGCTGCGCCTTTCGCGAGTCATGGGCTTCGACGAAGACGACATGTACACCATTGCGCTGGTCGCCGTGCCGTCCGGCATCGTTGGCGCACGAGCACTCTTCGTGATCGAGCACTGGGGTCGCTTCTCGCAGGAGCCCGGCCGGATCATCCAGATCACCGAGGGCGGTATCTCCGTGTGGGGTGCGCTGATCTTCGGGTTTGCCGGTGCCGTCGCCTTCGCGTTGTGGCGTCGCTACGACGTTCGAGTGGGTCTCGATGCTGCATCAATGGGTCTGATTCTCGGTCTCGGCATCGGTCGGCTGGGCGACCTTGTGAATGGCGAGCATCTGGCGAAGACCACGGACTTGCCGTGGGCCGTGGTGTACACCGCGGCTGAGTCGCCCGCGTTCGCACACTCCGTTGCGTTCGGCCCTCACCATCCCGCGACGACCTACGAGATGTTCGCGCTCTTCGCGATCTTCGGGTTGCTGATCCCGGTCTTCTATCGTTGGCTCTACCGCTACCCGGGCGTCACCTTCACGGTCGCCGCTGCCGGCTATGCGGTGACCCGCTTCCTGCTCACCTACATCCGCCTCGACTCGCCCGATGTCGCGCTTGGCCTCCGCGTTCCGCAGATCGTTGCGCTACTCACCCTCGTCGTCGCTGGCTCCCTCGCCTGGTACTGGGTCCGGCAGGGCCCGGTGGAGCGAGAGGCGCCGCTGCCGCCGGGCCGTATTCCGATTGGTGAAACGGAGAGCTCATGACCGCCCGTATCGATGTGACGTTCTATACCCGCACCGGCTGCCGCCTCTGCGACGAAGCCGCCGCTGAGCTGGGCAAGCTTGGCGAGCAGTTTCCGATTGAAGTGAGTTCCGTTGACATCGATGGCGATCCAGAGATTCGAGAGCGCTACAACGACATCGTCCCGGCGATCGATGTCGCGGGCGGCCTCGTCAGTTCCGCACCGCTCGACTGGGCTGCGATTCGCGGCGCGGTGGCCTCGGCCGCTACGGCAGCGGTCGAAGCTTCCGATGCTTGAGAGTGAGTCGGTTACAGCTTTTCCGCATTGACACCATGCGGAGTCGCACCTAGCCTCAAATTGTTCGGTTTCGAGTGCCCTGGTGGCGTTCGAGGCCGGTTCATCAAGAGCGGCTGAGGGCTCGGCCCTTCGACGCCGCGGCAACCGGTTGGTCCATCGCCCGGATCAATACGGTGCCAACTCCGACTTGCCGGTCAGATGCCGGTGGGGAAGATGAACGGAAGGCGATTCATGCATCACCCGAAGCGGCCAATACCGCACCTCTCACCACCCTGCTTGCCTACGGGCTCGCTCATGGGCGACATGGTGATGCTCTAGCCCGACCACCGGCTTACGAGCCGTTCGGATCGGGCGACACCTCACACCCCAGTACAGTCCTGCGTGGCCTGACGGCGACGCGGTGACCACCGAGGATCACCACTATGTCTTTTACACACGCCCTGCGTTGTCGGGAGTGCGGCCGAGAGTATCCACTCGACCCGATCTTCTCCTGTGAATTCTGTTTTGGGCCGCTTGAAGTGGCTTACGACTATGACGGGATCCGCGAGGCAATCTCGCGCGATTCGATTGAAGCGGGACCGCCTTCGCTCTGGCGTTACGCGCCGCTGCTCCCGGCGAATCCTGAGTACAAGGTAGACATTGGCACTGGCTACACGCCGCTGATTCGTGCCGATCGTCTCGCCAAGGCTGTGGGGCTCGACACGCTCTGGATCAAGAACGACACCGTGAATCCCACCTGGTCCTTCAAGGATCGCGTGGTCAGTATGGCGATTGCTCGTGCTCGGGAGTTCGGCTTCGAGGCGATGGCTTGTGCCAGCACGGGCAACCTTGCGAACTCCGTGGCCGCGCACTCGGCGGCGGCCGGGATGGAGTGCTTCGTCTTCATTCCGGATGACCTGGAGCACGGCAAGGTTGTTGGCAGCGGCATCTATGACCCGACGCTGGTCATGATCGAGGGCTCCTACGACGATGTGAACCGGCTCTGTACCGAGCTGTCGTCGGTTCGTCCATGGGCCTTCGTGAACATCAACGTTCGGCCTTACTACGCCGAGGGATCACGGACGCTGGCGTTCGAGACCGCGGAACAGCTGGGCTGGCGCGCTCCGGCGCGTGTGGTTGCGCCGATGGCCTCTGGCTCGCTCTACACCAAGATCTGGAAGGGCTTCCAGGAGCTGCACAAGGTGGGCCTGATCGATGAGCCGCACACCCGCATGTCGGGTGCGCAGGCGGCCGGCTGCTCACCGATCACGACGGCGTTCGATGCAGGCACGCTTAACTTCACCCCGCAGAAGCCGAAGACGATCGCGCGCTCGCTTGCCATCGGAAACCCGGCCGACGGGTACTATGCGCTGAAGACGATGGAAGAGACCGGCGGCGGCGCGGCCATGGCCACCGATGAGGAGATTGTGGCCGGGATGAAGCTGCTTGCCGAGACCGAGGGCATCTTCGCCGAAACCGCTGGTGGCGTGACGATCGCCTGTCTCAAGAAGCTTGTGGAGAGCGGCCAGATTGCACGCGACGAAGAGACCGTTGCCTACATCACCGGTGCCGGCCTCAAGACGATCGAGGCGATCGAAAACGAGCTTTCCGAGCCGATTCGCATCACCCCACGTATGGCCGAGTTCGATGCTGCCCTTGAGGCGCGCACCGCGACTCCCATACCCGCTGGCATCTAGCCGGTACTGAGAAGGAACCGAACATGTCTTCCAAGCACGTACGTCTGAGCTTTAGTGGCGAAGAGGTGAAGCGCCCCTTCATCTACGAACTGGGCCATGAGTTCAAAGTGGTTACCAACATCCGGATGGCTGATGTCGACCGTGACATCGGCTGGGTCGTCCTCGAGATCGAGGGCGACGAAGACGAGATTGAGCGCAGCCTCGACTGGGCGCGCGGCCTCGGCGTTCGCGTCGATGACGCCACGCTCGGCGACGTCGTCGAGGGCTAGCGAGCACCCACCAGCACCGCAAGAAAGGATCGCGCCACCATGGCCGTCACCGTCAAGATTCCGACTCCGCTTCGCAACCTCACCGGCGACCTCTCCGAGGTCACTGCCGCCAGCGACTCAATCACCGCGCTCGTCGAGGAGCTGGAGGGCGTCTACCCCGGTATGCGCGAGCGGCTGGTGGACGAAGGGGGCGAACTGCGTCGCTTCGTCAACCTGTTCGTCAACGGCGAGGACATTCGCTTCCTGGAGGGCCTGCAGACGGCCCTCGGGGAAGGCGATGAGATCTCGATCGTTCCCGCGGTGGCGGGCGGATAAACCCGCTTCGACCGCCACTCCGCGTCGGCCCGGCGTCGTTCATCGCACCGATCCGAGTCCCGGGGGCGAGTGTCAGTCAGCGGCAGTAGCGGCCGCATCCGGTTCGGCCGTCTCGGCCAGATCCGGTTCGGTTCGCGATTCGAGCAGTTGCACGATGATGTCGGTCATGTGGCTCAACAGCAGCAAGTGGCCCAGGTCTGAAAGAAATCGTGTCTCCGCGTGCGGCAGCCGCGACGCGACAGATTCAGCTAGCCACAGCGGGACTACGTCATCATGCGTACCGTGCCAGATCTGCATCGGTGCTCGGACCTGACTCAGGTCAAACTGCCACGGTCGCGCCATCAGCCCCATCTCGTGCGCGATCGTTCCGCCGCCCTGTGCCACGGACGCGATCAAATCCTGCCGCATCATCGAGTTGATCGCCGGCCGCTCCAACTGCATCTGGTCTTCCACCGGTGCTGCCTCGGCACGCTCCATCAGAAAGCTGCCGACGTCGCGACGGATGCTCCGCGTCGCCTGCCACGTCCGGAACCGTACGATCGGCGACAGCCATGCCGTCACGAATCGCCTGAATCGCTGTTCCCGCGTCAGCCGCGCTTCCGCCTCCGGCGTGTCCAGCGGTCCCATCCCGCTGACGGTGGCGATGGAGGCGACCCGCTCCGGCATCGCCACGGCCGTCGCCAGCCCGAACGGTCCGCCGCCCGAGTATCCGAAGACCGAAAACCGCTCGATGCTGAGCACGTCCAGCGCGTCGACGACATCCCGCGGCCAGTCATGAATCTCTCGGCCAGGCAGCGGATCGGACAGCCCGTACCCGGGCCGGTCGAACGCGATCACCCGCGCGCCGTGTGATTCCCCCACCACCCCGGCCGAATGGGAAGAGTGCCTTGAACCGGGGATGCCGTGGAAGAACAGCACCGGCCAGCCGTCGTCCGGACCGTATGAGGCGTATCCCAGTCGGCGACCGTCAGGAAGCCTCAACTCGTTCTCGGTGTTGATCGGCATTGTTCGCTGGCCGTTCGGTGAGGGGCGTCGTCGTTCCAGCCTATCAATCGTTACTGCGGATCTCCCGCTAGACTGCTGCCTCGGATCACCGAGGAGCAGCAATGACCTTTCGACCACGCCGCATGAAGTTTGGCATTTTCCTGGCGCCCTTCCACCGCCCTGACGACAACCCCACACTGGCGATGGACCGCGATCTCGAATTGATCGAGGCGCTCGATCACCTCGGCTACGACGAGGCCTGGATCGGGGAGCATCACTCCGCAGGCTGGGAGATGATCGCGGACCCGGTGCCGTTCATGGCGGTGGCCGCTGACCGCACGCGGACGATCAGGCTTGGCTCTGGCGTGATGTCGCTGCCGTACCACCATCCGCTGATGGTCGCCGACCGCTTCATCCAGCTCGACCACATGACACGTGGCCGGGCGATGCTGGGCGTTGGTCCCGGTGCGCTTACCTCGGATGCTCACATGATGGGCATCGATGCGGTCACACAGCGCCGTCGCATGGACGAGTCGCTGACCGCGATCCTCGCGCTCTTCGAGGGCAAAGAGCCGGTCAACATGGAGACGGACTGGTTCACGCTGAACGATGCCCGGCTACAGCTCGCGCCCTACTCGGACCCCTATCCCACGCTCGCCGTTGCGAACGTGCTCTCTCCGGCCGGCGCCACCTCCGCCGGTAAGCATGGCGCCGGCATCCTCTCGATTGGAGCGTCGCTGCCCGGTGGCCTCGTCTCGCTCAAGGAGACGTGGGGCTGGGCGGAGAAGGCGGCCGCCGAGGCTGGCCGCACCGTCGACCGTGGTGAGTGGCGGCTGGTGCAGGCGATGCACCTCGCTGAGTCTCGGGAGGAGGCGTTCGCTGACGTCGAGGCGGGGCGGATCCACGAGCTGCACAACTACTGGCAGCCGGTGCTGGCACGCCCCGTTCCGGACGACCCGAAGGAAGAATCGGCGCAGCACGCCGTCGATACCGGGGGAGTCATCATCGGTACGCCGCAGGACGCGATCGATGCGATTGAGCGGATGATCGAACTCTCGGGTGGGATGGGCGGCGTGATGCTGCTGGCGCACGAGTGGGCGAACCGCGAGAAGACGCTGAAGAGCTTTGAGCTGTGGGCTCGCTACGTTGCCCCGCACTTCCAGAATCAGCTCCAGGTTCGCCAGGACAGTGCGGATTGGGTTGCTGGCAATCAGAAGACCATTTTCGCTCAGCGTCCCGATGCGCAAGCCAAGGCGTTCGACGATGCGGGAGTTGAGATGCCGGCCACCCTCGCTGAGATGCAGAAGATCGCGCGCGGCCGGGGACGCGTCTAGAACGGAGTGGTGTCGAGGGATCGCTGGATTCTTACGTTCCCATGCGAGCTGATCCCTTGGCGACCGAATCTCTCGTGTTACAATCTTGACTGAAATAGTCGTGAATTCCTCAGCAGGTTCCGAATGCTACTCAGTACCAAGGGTGACTACGGCGTACGCGCTCTGATCGACCTCGCGAAGCACGTGGGTGAGGGCCCCGTGCAGCGCGCCGAAATTGCGAAGCGTCGCAAGATTCCCGAGTCCTACCTCGACCATCTGCTCGCCCAACTGCGTCGTGATGGCTATCTCCGCAGCACCCGCGGCCCCGGCGGCGGCCACGAACTGGCCCGCGCCGCTGACGAGATCACGCTGCTTGAGGTGCTTGAGAGCCTGGAGGGCTCACTGGCGCCGATCGAGTGCGTCAACGAGGCGCCGGGATCCGAGGCCGGCAACCTCTGTGGCCAGCAGTGGGTTTGGCAGGACATCTATGCGGACATGCGCGAGCGCCTGGCCGCGACCACGGTTGAAGACCTGGTGACCCACGAGCGAGAGCACGAGCGGCAGGCTGCCGCGTCTTACAGCATCTAACGACCGACAAGGACGACGAACGACATGACGGCCTCCCCAGAGTCGACCACCACCGCACCGCATCAGCAGCCGCTGATTGCGGGCAGCGTGATCGATCTCATTGGCAATACGCCGCTCGTTCGCCTCAACCGCATCGTTCCGGACGGTGCGGCCGAGGTGCTGGGCAAGTTCGAGGTGTTCAATCCCGCGGGCTCCGTCAAAGACCGCATCGCCGCCTCGATGGTTGATGCCGCCGAGCGCGCTGGGCTGATCAAGCCGGGCGATACGTTGGTTGAGCCGACCTCTGGCAACACCGGTATCGGCCTCGCGATGGTCTGCGCCGCACGCGGCTACCAGCTTGTGCTGACGATGCCGGGCGACATGTCGCTGGAGCGCCGTCGGCTGCTCGAGCGATTTGGCGCAGACCTCGTGCTCACGGAACCGATCGAGGGCATGACTGGCGCGATCCACGCCGCTCAGCAACTTGTCGACAAGCACGGCTACTTCATGCCACAGCAGTTTCAGAACTCTGCCAACCCCGAGGTGCATCGCCTCACCACCGGCCCGGAGATCGTCGCCGCAACCGGCGGTCAGCTCGATGCGTTCGTTGCCGGCGTTGGCACTGGCGGCACGATCACTGGTGTGGGCGAAGTGCTGCGTGACGTGGGCATCGATGCTCGCATCATCGCCGTGGAGCCGGAGCGTGCTCCGGTTCTGCAGGGTGGCCGCGGTGGTATGCACGGTATCCAGGGCATTGGCGCCTCGTTCGTGCCGGGCGTGCTGGATACCGACATCTATCAGGAAGTGATTGGCGTTTCCGATGAGGACGCCTACGCAATGACCGGACGACTGGCGCGTGACGAAGGATTGCTGGTTGGTATCTCATCCGGTGCTAATGTCTGGGCCGCGATTCGCGTGGCCGAGCAGCTTGGCCCAGGCAAGCGGGTAGTCACCATGCTGTGCGATACCGGCGAGCGGTATCTGAGCGTGGACTTGTAAGCGGGAGCACGTGATGAGGCGAACACTGTGACCACCATGCAGGCTGCGCGACCAGCAGCTGGCTCGAGAGGAGATTCCCCCGTGGCGATCAGCGTCTATATCCCCTCGCCCTTCCGTCACCTGACGGACAACGCCGAGCACGTTGCTGTCGAGGGTTCGACGATCGCCGAGGTGCTCGATGCCCTGGAAGCGTCGTACCCCGGTTTCGGTGAGCTGGTCTACGACCAGAATCGCCAGGTGCCACGCCACATCAACATTTACGTGAACGACCAGGAAATTCACGGACTCAATGGAACGGATACGCCCGTGTCAGATGGCGACCAGGTAGCTGTGATCCCGGCGCTCGCCGGTGGATCGGACAATTCGAACGGCGCGGCGCCCTCGGGCGCGCTCAAGCCCGAAGAGGTGATGCGCTATTCGCGCCACATCATCATGCCGCAGGTTGGCCCGCAGGGTCAGCGCAAGCTGCGGGACGCGAAAGTCCTGATCGTGGGTGCTGGCGGCCTCGGTGGTCCGGTTGCGCTCTACCTCGCGCTCGCCGGCGTGGGCACGATCGGCATCTGTGAGTTCGATGTCGTCGACCTGTCGAACCTCCAGCGCCAGATTCTCCACCAGACGCCCGACATCGATAAGCCGAAGCTGCAGTCAGCCAAGGAGTCGCTGTTGGCCTACAACCCGCACGTGGACATTGTTGAGCATCCGATGCCGATCACGTCCGACAACGCGATGGACATCATTCCGAACTACGACATTGTGGTGAACGGCGCGGACAACTTCGCGACGCGTTACCTGGTGAATGACGCCTGCTACCTCTCGGGGAAGACGCTGGTCGATGGCGCGATCCTGCTCTTCGATGGGCAGCTGACCGTGTACGAGCCTGGGAAGGGCTGCTACCGCTGCCTGTACCCGGACCCGCCACCACCGGGCCTTGTGCCTTCGTGCGCTGAGGCGGGTGTGCTGGGCGCGATCACCGGCATCATCGGTTCGATGCAGGCGACCGAGGTGTTCAAGCAGATCCTGGACATCGGCGAGCCGATGGTGAATCGGTTGCTACTGGTGGATGCATTGACGATGCAGTTCCGCGAGATGAAGCTGCGTCAGGATCCGTCGTGCCCGCTCTGCGGTGAGAACCCGACGGTGACGGAGTTGATCGATTACGACGCCTTCTGTGGTTCGCCGCCGCTGGAGGTTCCTGGAGCGATCCCGACGCTCAGTTAGCGAGCCCGGGTAGCGAGGCGACAAGGACAGTTCGTTCGAATCAGACCGCGCGCGGTCCGCACCAAGAGGGCGGAACCGCGGCGTAGCGAGAGGAAGGACCGATGACGATGGCCGTAAAAGTACAAGTCACCTCGGTGATTCAGAAGGCCGTGGACGGCCAGCGTGAGTTCGATGCAGAAGGCGCCACCGTGGCGGAGCTGATCGAGAACATCAACAGCCAGTATCCGGACTTCCGCAGTCAGATCGCCGATGAGAACGGTGAGCTGCATCGCTTCGTCAACATCTATCTCAACGACGAGGACATCCGTTACCTCGCTGGCAAGGACACCGCGGTCTCGTCCGGTGACACCGTCTCCTTCCTCCCCGCGCTTGCAGGTGGCGCACCAACAGCGCCTTCGCCTGGTGTCAGTGCCGCGCCGGCGCCGCCTTCGCGTGCCCGCCATGCGCCAGCACGGCAGTCCCCGTCTCGCAGCGGCGCTCCCGCGCCACCACCGCGTGCTCGTCGCGCACCGGCGCGCCACGCCACCGATGAATCCACGAAGCGCTCGCTGCGCGACTGCGGCTGCTGAACGCCGGCGTCGAGGCGAGTTCGAGACACCCGAGGAGATTGCGATCATGCGCGTGGATAGCGTGCTCGACCTCGTTGGCAACACACCGCTCGTCGAGATATCGCAGCTCTCGCCAAATCCGAACGTCCAGATCTTCGCCAAGCTGGAGGGTCACAACCCGACTGGCTCGGTGAAGGACCGCATTGCCAAGTTCATGATCGAGGCTGCTGAGGCGGACGGGTTACTGCAGCCCGGTCAGACGATCCTCGAACCGACCTCAGGCAATACCGGCATCGCGCTTGCCCTCGTCGCGCGGGTCCACGGCTACCGGCTCAAGGTGGTCATGCCGGACGCCGTGAGCCGTGAGCGTGTCGAACTGCTCGAGGCGTTCGGAGCGGAGATTATCTACTCGCCTGGTGACCTCGGTACCAACGGCTCCGTCGCGATGGCGAAGGAGGTGGCCGCGGAGCACCCCGAGTGGTTCATGCCGTTTCAGTACGAGAACGAACACAACCCCCGTGCGCACTACGAGACCACCGGCCAGGAGATCATCGATGACCTGCCGGACCTCGATGCGTTCGTCGCGGGCCTCGGGACCGGGGGCACGCTGACTGGCGTCGGCCGCCGGTTGAAGGAGCACAACCCGACGATCCGGATCATCGCGGCGGCGCCCCACCCTGGCGACATGGTGCAGGGGCTGCGCAGCCTCGAAGAGGGCTACATCCCGCCCGTCTTCGACGAGACCGTGCTCGACGGTCGGATCGTCGTCGACTCGGAGACCTCCTTCAAGGTCACCCGCGACCTGACGCTGCAAGCCGGCATCTTCGCCGGTATCTCCGCCGGCGCCGCTGTACGAGCCGCGCAGCGCGCAGCCGAGCGCATGGACTCTGGCAAGATCGTCACACTGCTGGCCGATGGCGGCTGGAAGTACCTCTCCACCGGCCTCTGGACCCGCAACTACCAGGACATCATCGAAGACGTTGGCGACAAGCTCTGGTGGTAGCCCGCCCACTCTCCGACAGCACATCGAAGGAGCCATCATGACCAGTGATGTCAACGACATGAACGCACGAATCATCGAAGAATTCCGCGGCAACGCGGGCAACGTTGGTGGTCCCTTCGAGGGCCGCAACATGCTGCTGCTCCACAACATCGGAGCAAAGAGTGGCGCCGAGCGGATCAACCCGCTTGTTTATCAGGCACTCGATCGCAACTTCGCGATCTTCGCTTCCAAGGGCGGCGCTCCGACGAATCCGGCCTGGTACTACAACCTGGTCGCTCACCCCGACATCACGATCGAGGTCGGAACCGAGACGCTTGATGTGAGGGCCCGCGTCGCCGCGGCCGAAGAGCGGGACCAGATATGGACTCGCCAGAAGGAAGAGGTCCCCACCTTCGCGGACTACGAGGTCGCCACGTCCCGTGTGATCCCGGTGGTGGTTCTGGAACGGCGCTGACGGCTGAGTTCATCACGATCTGACGCTTGGCCGTCTCCCGCCGCGCCCGCACACTTGGGCGAGTACGCAGCAACGCGCGCGTAGCGCGACCAAGACGCGAGGCCGCCCTGTGACTCTCTTCGACGAACTGCTTGAAGCCAACGCCAGCTACGCTCAGACCTTCCCCGGCACCGAACTCACGGCGATGCCTTCGCGCCACATCGTGATCCTCACCTGCATGGATGCGCGCATCGACAACTTCGATGCATTTGGTCTGGCCGTGGGCGACGCGCACATCCTTCGCAACGCCGGCGGACGTGTGACTGACGATGTGATCCGCTCGCTGCTGCTTTCGAGTGACGTACTTGGCACGCGCTACGTTGCCATCATCCACCACACCCAGTGCGGTCTCTGGGGCACGACGAACGAGGCGATTCAGCAGCGAGTGCGCGACGATCGGGACGTCGACGCTTCGGCGATCGACTTTCGCCCGTTTCAGGACGCCGACGAATCGGTTCGAGATGATCTCGCGCGTCTCGCGGCTTCACCGCTGCTTCGGAAGGACATCACCACGGCCGGGTTCGTCTACGACGTCGCCAATGGTCGTATGCGGCCAGTCGCTTCGGCGGAGGGGAACGTCAGCCCCTCGATAGCGCGGGCGATCGAGGAATTTCGGGCGAACGCGGGCCAGCTCGGTGGCGAGTATGAGGACGTGCCGGTGCTCCTCCTGCATGCGACCGATGCGGATTCGAATACGGAGCGCGTGACTCCGCTGACCTGTCAGCCACGGGGTGACTCCTGGGCAGTCTTCGCCTCGAAGGCGGGCGCGTCGAGTGACCCGTACTGGTACCTCAATCTCGTCGCGAAGCCGCAGGTGACGATCGAGTTCGGCGCGGAGACGATCGAAGTGACGGCTCGCGTCGTGGAAGGCGCTGAGCGGGACGAGATCTGGGAAGCGCAGAAGCAGGCCTCGCCGCAGTTCGCCAGATACGAAGCGAGCACCGACCGAGTGATTCCGGTGGTCGTGCTCGAGCGTCGCTAGCGAGGGCTGCCGATCAGCCCTGCTGGCGCGCCGCCCGCAGCGCGGCGATTTTCGGATTGTCCCAGCTCACAAGGCGGTCCGGGGTAAATACGACCCAGCGGTTGGAATCGCCTGCCGCTGTGAATTCGTTCCGCCGAGGTGTCGCGTCCGCCTCGCCGTGGCCTCCCGCGTACTTGGCTCCGATGAGGACTCGCGCCTCCTCGAGGTCTGGGTCGGCATTCTCGTCGTCGGCGGTTTCGAGCACGCTCGCTGTGCCCTGGAACATGGCGCCTACCAGCTCTGGGAAGCGTTCGTTCTTGTCGACGAGCAGAGTGGTGGAGGGGTTTCGTCGGAGGTTGACGATCTTCTGGCCGCGGCCGGTGAAGTAGATCTTGCCGTTCACCCAGCCGAACCACATCGGCGTCAGGTTGATCTGATCGTTGAGGCCGAGCGTTGCGATTCGCATGTTCCAACTCGACGTCATCAGGTCGTCGAGCTCTTCGTCGGTCAGCGCGACCTTCCTCGAGATCCTGGCCATGGGTGGTCTCCTCGGTTTGGTGTGGGTTGGGCCGCATGATAGTCCGCGCCCGCGGGTGTGACCGGCTATGCTCCCAACTCAAGTGAGGAGCACTCAGATGACCACGACCCCTGGCACCGAAATTGTAGAGCTGACCGATGGCGTTTTTGCCCGACTGCACGAAGGCCTGACGAATGCCGGCATCCTGATTGGCGACGATTCTGTTCTGGTGATCGACTCGCTGCGAGTGCCCTCGTTTGGGCGTGACCTGATCAAGGACGTGAAGCATCTGACCGACAAACCGATTCAGTACGTCGTGGACACTCACTCGCACTGGGATCACAGCTGGGGGAACGAGGAGTTCCCGGACTCGACGATCATCGGGCATACGAATTGCCGTACGGAGATGCTGGACCTCGAGGCTCGCGAGTGGTGGATGAACCGTGTCGTCTCCGCCAACGACCCGTGGTCGGAAGAGGCGAAGGGCGTGCGGATCACGCCGCCGGATCTCACTTTCGACACCAGCATGTCGCTCTACTTCGGTGGACGGCAGGTGGAACTGATCTACCTCGGGCGGGCGCACACCAGCGGCGACATCTTCATCCATCTACCGGACGACAGCATCCTCTTCACCGGCGACGTCGCTCAGGACGGCGGAGTTCCGTTCATGATGGACGGCTACCCGAAGGACTGGGTGGAGACCGACAGTCGCCTCGCCGAACTGCCAGCCGAGCGCTTCATGGCAGGCCACGGCCCCGTCGGCGAACACGCCGCGATTCTCGAGGCGCGCGACTTCATCCACACGATGATGGGCGGAGTCGAGGCTGCGATTGCCGATGGACAAGACGAGGCGACTGCCGCGAAGGCGGTTACTGAGGCGATGAGCGAGCGGTTTGGCGGCTGGCGCGGCTTCGACCGTGTTGAGGACAGCGTTGCCTACGCGTATCGGCAGATCTCTTCGTAGGTCGCGAAGTGGTGGATACCCGATCCCGAGACGCAGCCGTTAGAATTCCGAGCGCGATACAAATAAGGTCGCGCGATGGTCTCAGCCAAATGCCCCGACTGCGGACAACTCTACGTTCCCGCGCTCGAGACGGAGTGTTCCGCCTGCGGGTTGGATCTAACGAAGTTGGTCGTTGCACCCCAACGCGGCTGGTGGCGCGGGGTCGGTGTGGCACTGCTCGTCGGCAGCGCGTTCCTCTGGCTCGTGGCGTTGTGGCCCACGGCCGACGCCGATTCGAAGTTGGCCGATGTGCTCGCCGGGGCCACCCTGGTGACGACGTTGCCGATCGCCTTTGGGACATACGCCTTGGAGCGTGCCGGGGGCGGCCTGCGGCTATGGCGATGGTCTGGCGCGACCGTCCTGAGTCTGAGTGCAGTCAGCTGGGTCGTGGCACTCTGGTCACCGCGCGACGGTGACCCAGATCTGATCGCCACCGTTGTGGTCAGTAGCACGTTGTTTGCGGTGCCCATCTTCTTCGGGTTGTATGCCATCGATCGCTCGCGCGGCCGACCGCGCCCATGGCTCTGGGGCGGGCTTGTTGTGCTATTGGTTAGCGGGATCTGGTGGGCGGGCATCTTCTGGGCAATGGCCGACGGTACAGCCGGCTCGTCTGCGCCGTTCCGAGTCGCTCTAATCACGGCGCTGCCAATTGCTCTTGGGATCTATTCGCTCCGGCGTAACCGCCGGCGCTCACCTGAACTCGCATGATTCGGGCTCTTCCGATCACCGAGCGAGCGGTCTGGTTCTCCTGACTCCCACGGCCCCGCCAGATGCACGCAACCTCGTGCCGCGTACCCTGAACCATTGCCGCCTGCACCCGACCCGAGAGGAATGACCTCGATGCCACGCATTCCGCGCAACATCGTCGACGAAATGATCGCGCATGCTGGCGAAGATCTGCCTGATGAGGCGTGCGGGCAGCTCAATGGTCGCGATGGGGCCGTGGTTTCGGCGCACCGCGTGAAGAACGTTGAGGCGAGCCCCTACCGCTACTCGATGGACCCGCTGTCAATGCTGAAGCTGGAGAACGGGCGCGAGGAGAGCGGCGAGACGCTGTTCGCGATCTACCACTCACACGTGGCGTCCGAGGCGTATCCATCGCCGACAGATGTGCGTCAAGCGTTTTTTCCGCCGGGGGAAGTGGACCGGGAGCCGATGTACCCGGAGACGTACTACATCCTCGTTTCGCTTGCCTACGATCCGCCGCACGTGCGTGCGTTCCACATCCGCACTGGCGGCGAGGTCGAGGAAGAGCCAATCGAAGTGGTGGAGCTGGCGTGACCGAAGCAACACAGCTCGATGACGACACGAGCCCCTTCTCCCGCTTCATCGGCCTCGAACACCTCGAAATCACGGATCAGCACGCGATCACCCGTCTCCAAACGGAGGCGCATCACCTCAATCCGACCGGCGCGATCCACGGTGGTGCCTTGATGGCGCTCGCCGACAACACAGCCACCCGCATGGCCAACCACGCCAACGCCGGCGGTCCGAACGATGGTCGCTTCATGGTCGGCATCGATGCTCACGCTACGTTCCTCGGCAATCAGCCGGGCGGCCTGGTCACTGCCGAGGCCACGCCGGTTCGTGTCGGCCGACGCATCACCGTGATCCGCACCCGCGTCATCGGTGACGATGATCGCCTCCTGATCGAACTGACCACGACACACATTCCGGCCTGACGTCATCTCGCTGCTATCGAGCCGCGCGTTAGCCTGATCGCATGCCAGCCACCGAGCACCGCCCCACCCCGATCCAGATCGGCGACGCCACCTTCCAATGGGGCGCCCGCACCTTCGTGATGGGCATCGTGAACGTCACCCCGGATTCGTTCTCGGGCGACGGCATCCTCGATCCGGGTCGCGCCGCCGAGCAGGCGATCCGCATGGTTGAGCAGGGCGCGGACCTGATCGACATTGGCGCCGAGTCGACTCGCCCGGACCACGTCCCGATCGACGCTGACGAGGAGTGGCGGCGCCTCGAACACTCACTGATGGCCGTCCGACGGCAGGTCGACGTTCCGATTAGCGTCGACACCACCCGAGCCTCCGTCGCCGAACGCGCCTTTGACATCGGCGCCGATGCCCTCAACGACATCAACGGCCTCCGCGCCGACCCGGACCTCGCCTCGTTGATCGCACGCCTCGGCAAGCCCGCCGTCCTGATGCACAACCAGCGCGGCCGCGAGTTCGGTGGCGACGTGATCGAGGACATCGCGGCCGGTCTTCGCACGTCGATCGAGATCGCCACCGGCGCCGGTCTTCCGGCACAGCAGCTGATCCTCGATCCCGGCTTCGGCTTCGGCTGGGGCCCGGTCCAGAACCTCGAGATGCTGCGTCGCCTCGGAGAGCTTCGATCGCTGGGACGGCCGCTGCTGCTTGGTACCTCGCGCAAGTCGACGATCGGGCATGTGCTCGATCGCCCCCCGCAGGATCGCGTGTGGGGGACTGCCGCGACGATGGCGCTCGCGATCGAACAGGGCGTCGACATCATCCGCGTGCATGACATCGAAGAGATGCGCGACGTTGCGAAGATGACCGACGCGATCATCCGCGGCTGGAACGAACCTTCGTGAGCGAGGAGCGGCGGGTCTACCTCGGACTTGGTGGCAACCTCGGAGATCGGGTCGCCAATCTTCGAGGTGCGCTCGATGCGCTGGTCACCGGCGGCGTCGCGATTGACGCGGTGAGCGCGCTTTATGAGACGCCGCCGTGGGGTGTGACCGATCAACCATCGTTCGCGAACGCTGCGGCGTCGGGGCTCACGGAGCTGAGCGCGCGTGAGCTACTCACCCTGGCGAAGCAGATTGAGGCGGATGCTGGACGGGACTTCGATGCGCCTCGGTGGACGGCGCGGCCGATCGATGTCGACATCTTGCAGATCGAGGGCGAGGTGATCGACGAGGCTGATCTCGTGGTGCCGCACCTGCTGTTGCAGGAGCGTGCGTTTGTGCTCGTGCCGCTGTGCGACATCGCCTCGGGAGCGACGCACTCCAAGATGAGGCGGACGTTCGCGGAGATGCTTGCGGCGCTGCCGCTGTCAGATCGAGATGGCGTGGTCGAAATCGAGCCAGCGAGTTGGTACTCACCGCGGGAGAGTTAGACGTCGGGTTCGTCGTCGACGCCGAAGTCGGCGGGGTCGTCCCAGTCTTGTACGGCCATGGTGTAGCCGACCCAGAACCCCAGTGCCGAGCCAACGGCGACGATGGCGAAGACCGGGATCGCAATGACCGCATACGAGCGCTTCATCGCGCCGACGAGGAAGAGCAGCAGCGCGAGCGCCGAACCGGCCATCAACGCCTGACCAGCTTGCCGCGAATTATCGACAGTCACGCGCTCGGCTCCGCATCAATCGCTTCGCGCAGGTCGGGCGGCAGCAGGTTCGGGATGCCGTCCTCAATCGGGTAGCTGTGACCGTCTTCGCAGACGAGCGTTCCCTCGAGGATTTCGCCATCGGCCTCGTTGGTGGCGGTCAGTGTGAGCGGGCCCTTGCTGACTGGGCAGACCAGGATGTCCAGGAGGTCGCGTCGCATAGGTCCTCGGTGTGTTGATGAACGGAGAAGTTCCGCCGCGCTTCGATGATAGGAAGCGTTGAGGGGCCGGGCAACGCGCGCGCTGGTTCACCGCCGGTTGTGCTCGCTAGACTCGATCCAAAGCGGACGGACGGGGGCGCGATGGCGGGCGACACCCACGAGGATTCCTCGAGCGACACGGTCGCTGATCCAGCGATCGCGGCGCGGCGCACGATCGCGTTGCATCGAGCTGTGGCCGTGATCACCCCGGACTCGATTGCGGTACGCCAGACCCGAGCTGGACTGGTTGGCCCGCTGATCGAACTCGTGCTCACGATCGCCGCTGTCTGGGCGATCATGCGATTCATCAATAGCTGGCCACTGGGCGTTCTGTTCGTGCTCGCCCTGATCGTGACCGTGCTCGGACCGCTCGCGTTGATTGGCTTCGTCAACAATGTCGTCGGCAGCAGCTTCCTGATGGAGCGCGCCAAGGAGTCCGCCCGCTGGCAGCAGGGCCTGCTCGGTCTCGGCATCGGCACCTTCGAGCTGGTGCCGTTCGGTCGCATCCAGCGCTTCGAGGTCACCAGCGACTATGACGATGAGCTGGCGAGCGGCATGGACCAGGACATCGTCGACTGGCGGGTGATGTTGATCAAAGACAACGACAAAGAGCTGACAGTTGGTCGTGTCGTCGCGGCCCGTTTCGTGGCGCGCGAGGCCGGCGAACGCGCGAATGCGCTCGCCACGGCCCTCGGTGAGATGTCTGGCGCCGATGTCACGCTGGCGATGCTCCCAGCGGCAGATGCTGCCGAAGATCAAACTGGCTCAGAGGGTGTGGGTTACGATGCTCGTGATGAGCGTCGTCGTTACCGACGCCTCGACTGACGAGCCACGCGCAGGAGGCGATATGGACCGCGCGATGGAACTGATGCGTGACGCCAAGACGATCGCGGTCGTTGGCGTCTCCTCGAAGCCGGATCGCCCCTCGAACGAGGTGGCGTTGTACCTCCAGCAGCACGGCTTCACGGTCTACATGGTCAACCCGCGCGAGACCGAGGTGCTTGGCCAGCCTTGCTACGACAGCGTCCAGGACCTGCCCGAGCCGGTCGACATCGTCGATGTCTTTCGTCGCGTCCCGGATGTGCCACCAGTGGTTGACGATGCGATCGCGGCCGGTGCGAGGGCGGTATGGATGCAGCTCGAAATCGTCGACGAAGACTCCGCCGAGCGAGCGCGACTCGCGGGCCTTGAGGTGGTGATGGACAAGTGCACCAAGATTGAGCACGCGCGGTTGTCACTGTGAATGAGACCGAAGCGTCTCCCGGGGGCGTGATACACTCCGCCTCTACCGGGGCTCACGCGGAAGACTCTAGTTTGACAGCTAGCCTGCGCGAAAAATGCGGTGTTTTTGGTATTTTCGCCCCCGGCGAAGATATAGCTCGCCTCACCTTCTTCGGCCTCCACGCCCTTCAACACCGTGGCCAGGAATCTGCCGGGATCGCCACGGTGGACAATGGGCGGATCCGTCTCTACGCGGAGATGGGCCTGGTCACACAGATCTTTGATGAGCGCGCGCTGGCCGGTCTGCCCGGCACTCACGCTATTGGTCACACCCGCTATTCCACCACCGGCGCCAGCAAGCTCCAGAACGCCCAGCCGTTCATTGTCCGCGGCATCCATGGCGAGATTGCGATTGCCCACAACGGCAACGTGGTTAACTCCGAGCTGCTGCGCGACAGCCTTGAGGGCGAAGGCGTTCGGTTCGAGACGTCCAGCGACACCGAGGTGATCGCGCGGATGCTGGTGAACGCGCCTGCGCCTGACTGGCAGCAGCGCTTTGGTCACCTGATGCGCCGGGCGAGCGGTGCGTACTCGTTGACCGTTCTCACTCAGGATGCGGTGTTTGCGGCGCGCGACCCACTGGGCATTCGACCGCTGTGTATCGGCGCACTCGATGGTGGCTACGTCTTCGCGTCCGAGACCTGTGCACTCGACCA
>JABIST010000351.1 GCA_018700215.1 Dehalococcoidia bacterium
AGCGCCGCCCCGATCGCAACCAGCTCCATACCGCACACACAGCAGCAGCACACCCCGCACACCGCACAGGCCGCGGCCCCCGTAACGACCGCGACCCGCTGCTCGAACGTCTCCATACACCCTCGCTCTACAACTCCGCCACGAACGCTATTGAGGTGTCCACCTCGCGCGAAGTGCCAAAAGACCCTTCCCTACTCCGCCACTCCCCAGCCACCTGCACCAGGCGTCTCAATCCGCACCCGATCCCCCACACCCACACCCACACCCACATCCACATCATCCCAGCTCCCGAGGCTCCGCGTCTCCCCGTCCGCCCGGATCTGCGCTGACCCTGCCTCAACCGCCGTCACTGGTGGACGAGGCCCCGAAGATCGATGCGAGCTGCTCGAAGGCGGAGCGCTGCGCCATCGAGGTGGACTCACCGCCTTGTCTACACACTGATGACCAAAGGCAGCGCCACGCCGAGTGAACGGATCCGATGGCTCCTTGCGTGGCTTTTCGACAGGGCTGTGGAGGCGAGGTACATGCAAGACCGATGCGGGACGAGATGAGATGCAGTATTCTCCAAGCGAGGCGCGAGTAAAGGCCGGTGGACCGATGCCAGTTACACAGAGGCTGCGACGAGAACTGAAACTTCGCCACGACACCGTCTATGCGCAAACCGAGGCAATGGATGTTGTCATCGGCCAATTGCGGCTCTCGATCCCCGTGCAAATTGTCCCAGAGCCTTACAAAGACAGTCGAATTAATGGGCGACAAAAAACCGCGAAAGCTATCATCGATAAGCTCGATCGCGAATATCCAGAACGTAAGTTTCGAACGATTGAAGAAGTCGACGAAATAGTCCGCGATATTTGCGCCGGAAAAATCGTGGTCGATTCAGCGAATCAAGTGAGCGAAGCATGCGAAATTATTCGCGAATCACTCCTTTGGGAAATATGCAAAGATGAACCACGGAGATTAGATTCAGGATTTAGGGCGCATAAATTCGACCTTAAAGTGCGTAATACTAGCAACCATACAAACGTATGGTTTGAGGTACAAATTAGAACGCTATTGCAAGATGCTTGGGATTACTACCAACATCCCGTCTACGAGCGAGTACGAAGTGGTGCCGGTGGGAAGGAGGCGGAACGGCAAATGCGCTGGGTGTCAGAGATGTTCTTTACGATTGACGATATGATCGAGCACTGCAGACAGGAGATCGACTATGGCCAGTAATCCAAGGCGTCGTCGAAGCTCGGGGGTGAAGAGGGCCTCGGTGTCTCCGGCTGAGAAATTGAAGAGCAGCCGCGCGATCCGCCGTACTCAATCGTCAGGGGCTTCGAGTGCGGAGCCTTTGCTGCCCTGGAGGTCATTCGAACGCGCCTTGGTGGTCACTCGTGCCGGTCGACTTGTAGACCAGATAGGCGTGTCAGCGACCAACTACAAAGATGCCTCGACCTTCTACGTGAAGGTGGGGAAAGAACTCGACAGGCTGTCCGGGAAGTACCCTGCCGCCCGCGGGTACGTCGTGCACCAAGGAGCCGGGACCGTGTCGGGCTTCATCGCCGCCTATCCCGACCTTCTGTCGGGCCGTTGACTGGCGCCTTCAGACCTGACGCCTGCGGTCGCCGGTCCCACGGCGACCGCGCGAGGTAGCAGCGAGGCTTCTGCCCGAACACTGAAGGAGAGTGATGACCGACGGAGAGTGGGGTGACACTAAGGCCTTCATCATCGTGCGAGAAGACCGTAGTAGTCAGCCAATCGAACTGACAAGTGTCCGCGGCCACTTCAATACGGAAGGAGGATGGTGGGCTGAGGGAACGGCAACCGAAGGTGACAGCGTCCCTCGGGCTGCAGCGCTCGAGGTTGAGGAGTCCCACCTGTTTCGGACCGCTCAGGAGACGGATGCTCCCGGTCGTGTCACCCGAATTGACCCACGATACGCCGGAGCTGACCTGGCTCAGGTGAAGATCCGCATCGATGGGGTCGCGCCCGCACCATTTGGCCCTCAACCATCGAGCGGCACGGTAGTTGAGCCTCAGCCCGCGCAGTTCAAGATTGAGACCTACCCGCCCGAGGTCAACGTTGGGGGGGATTCTAGTCTGTCGCTTGCGTTGCCGATCATTGCCGACTCCAACCGACGCGAGCGAATCGTGACGCATGCAGAGACGATCCTCGATCTTCTGCCCGGCCTCTCCGTACGAGCCCGTGGACTTGGGCTTGACGATCGGGATCTTGCGACGATCGAACAGACCATCCTCATCCTGCAGGACCTGCTTGAGTACGTTCGCCTGGAATCAGCGACAGGCGACGATCGGAAGGCGGCCCGCGGCATCTTCCGTCGCGCGTCGTCGCGCGTCGGCATGTCAGTTGCGGCGCTGGGAGCCGCTTTCGCCGTGGGTGTTGCAAGTGGGGCGGGCTCCGACGCCGGGTCGGATGCGTGGCGCTTCTTCACAGAGACTGAGCAGACGGACCTGCAGCAGCTTCATGAGGCAGAGCGAGAGCTATTGCCCGAGATTGAGGATCTGCTTCAGGAGTACGACGAAGAGGTGTCAAGCTAGCAAACGCGCGCTCCCTACCCCTCGATCTTCCCCCACCCACCACCACCAGGCGTCTCAATCCGCACCCGATCCCCCACACCCACATCCACCTCAGCCCGAGCTCCGAGGTCCCGCGTCTCCCCGTCCGCCCGGATCAGCGTGTTCCGACCCACCGACCCCGGTTCGCCACCCGCGAGGCCCCACGGCGCAAACCTCCGACGCTCCGTCACCAGCGACACCGTCGCCAGATCGTGGAACAGATACTCCCGCACCACCCCGCACCCGCCCGGATGCAGCCCCGCGCCACCCGTCCCCACGCGCAGCTCGTACCGCTCCACCGTGAACGGATACGCCAGCGGCAACGCCTCAATCGGCGTATTCATCGTGTTCGTCATGTGCGTGTGCACACCCGAGCGCCCCATCCGCCGAGGCCCGCCGCCCGCGCCGCCCGCAATCGTCTCGTAGTACGCGTACGGCCGCTCCCGAGCACGGTCGTACCCACCAATCGTCACGTTGTTCATCGTCCCGCTCGAGGCCGCCGGAATCCGATCCGGCACTGCCAGCGCCAGCGCCCCCAGCGCCACGTCCGTGATCCGCTGGCTCGTCTCCACGTTCCCCGCTGACACCGCCCGCGGCGGCCCCGCCGCCACCACGCACCGTTCCGGCAACGTGAACCGAATCGCCCGGTAACATCCCTCGTTCGCCGGCGCGTCCGCCCCCGCCAGGCACCGAATCGTGTAGTAGCAGGCCGAACGCGTCACCGCCGCCACCGCATTCAGCGAAGCCAGCTCCGTCTCCGCATCCGTCCCCGTGAAATCGAAGTGCGCCTCGTCCCCCTCGATGCTCAACGCCAGCCGGATCGCCAGCCCCTCCGGCCCCACCTCCAGCCGGTCCTCGAACTCGTATCGCCCGTCCGGGATCTCCGAAATCACCGCCCGCACCGCCCGGTCCCCGTGCTCCAGCAGCGCCCCGAACCGCGCCAGCAAGCCAGCCACCCCGAACCGCCCCGCCGCCGCCTCCAGCCGCCGCACACCCACCGATGTCGCCGCCATCTGCGCCCGCAGATCCCCCGTACGCTCCTCTGGCGCCCGCGAATTCCGCACAATCAGCGCGAACACACTCTCGTTCCGCACCCCGCCATCTACCAGTCGGATCGGCGGAATCACCAACCCCTCCTGCAGCAACTCCCGCGCCACCGGCATCGACCCGGGTGCCATCCCCCCGATGTCCGCGTGATGCGCCCGCGTCGCCACGAACCCGATCAACTCCCCCTCGACGAATACCGGGCTCACCGTCGTCAGATCCGGCAGATGCGTCCCTCCGCGAAACGGATCGTTCAGCGCCAGCACGTCGCCCGGTTCAAACGGCGCCAGCTCCATCACCTGCCGAACCGCCGTCGGCATCGCCCCCAGGTGCACCGGCATGTGCGCCGCCTGCGCCACCATCTGCCCGTCCGCCGCGAACACAGCGCACGAAAAGTCCCGACGCTCCTTGATGTTCGGCGAATACGCCGTTCGACCCAGCGCCGCCCCCATCTCCTCCGCTATCGATGTCAGCACCGCATCCGCAATCGCCAGATCCGCCGCTCCGAGGGCCGTCGAGTCGCTCATGATCCGCGCTCCAGAATCAAATTCCCCGACGCGTCCACATCCGCCACCCACCCCGGAGCCACCAGCGTCGTCGTATCAAGCTGATGCACCAGCGCCGGCCCAGCGAACGAATCTCCCGAGGTCAGCGCAGATCGCTGATACACCGCCGCCTCCACCTGCTCCCCGCCGAACCACACCTGCCCACGCCCCGGCTCGCCACCCTCCGAGCTTCCGAGTTCCCCAGCCGCGCCCTCGCCCGCGCCCGGAACCACCGCCGTCGCCCGCACATTCACCACCTCAACCGCCGCCTCGAGGTCCGAGTGCGCGAATCGCTGCTCGTGCAGCTCATGGAACGCCGCCCCCGCAGCCCCCACGTCGTCCAACGTCACATCGATCGAAAGCTCGTAGCTCTGCCCCGCGTACCGCATGTCGAACGCATACCGCGCGCTCCCACCCTCAAGCCCCGGCTCCGCCAGCACCTCAGCCCCCACCGCCGCCAGCGCCTCCCCCAGCGCGACGAAGTTCGCCTCCTCGTACCTCACGAGCACAGAGCGACTCCGAGTCGCCGTCACGTCGCTCCACGCCGCACCCTGTGCAGCCAACACCCCCGGCAGCAGCGGAATCAGTACCCGAGGCATCTCCAACGAATCCGCCAGCGCACACGCATGCAGCGGCCCCGCCCCGCCGAACGCCACCAGCGTGAACTCCCGAGGATCGTGCCCACGCTGCACCGACACCACCCGCAACGCCCCCTCCATGTTCGCCGTCGCCACGTCGATCACCGCACCCGCGGCGGCTTCGACACTTCCGAGGCTTGCACCAATCTCTTCTCCCGCCGTCCGCGCCCGACCCTCGTCCAGCGCCATCGACCCACCGAGCAGCCCCGTCCCACCCAGCCGCCCCAGCACCACCTGCGCATCCGTCACCGTGAACGCCTCACCCCGCCCATAGCTCGCCGGCCCCGGATCGGCCCCCGCCGATTGCGGCCCCACCCGCAGCGCCCCGCCAGCATCGAGCCGGGCAATCGATCCGCCCCCCGCGCCAACCGTGTGCACGTCCACCACCGGCGTCCGCGCCGCGAAGCCGCCGATCACCACATCCGCCCGCGTCGGAATCTCCCCGTCGCACAGCGCCACATCCGTCGAGGTGCCCCCCATGTCGAACGTCAGCACCCGCTCGTACCCTGCCGCCCGCGCAATCTCGAACGCCCCCGCCACACCCGCCGAGGGCCCGGACAGCAGCGTCGCCACCGGCAATCGCGACGCCCGCGCCACGTCCGCCGACCCGCCGTCCGACTGCACGATCCGCAGCGGCCCGCAGCCCCGCTCCGCCAGCCCCGCCCGCAACCGCTCGAGGTAGCGCGACATCACCGGCCCCACGTACGCGTTCAGCACCGCCGTCCCCGTCCGCTCCACCTCCCGATACTCCGGCGACACCGCCGAGGACGCCGACAGGTACATCGACCCGTGCGCCTCCACTAGCGCCGAGAACTGCTCTTCCAGCACCGGGTTCACGTACGAGTACAGCAGCGACACTGCGATCGCCTCCGCGCCCCCCGCGTGCGCCGCCTCCACCAGCGTCTCCGCATGCGCCATGTCGGTCGGTCGCGCCACCTCGCCATCCGGCGTCAGCGCCCCGTCGATCTCGAATCGCAACTCCTCTGGCACCAGCGGCTCCGGCGTCTCCGGCTCCAGGTCGTAGATATCCGGTCGCGACTGGCGACCAATCACCAGCAAGTCCCGCATTCCGCCCGTCGTCACCAGCGCCGTCCGCGCCCCCGCGCGCGTCAGCACCGCGTTCGTCGCCACCGTCGATCCGTGCACCACCAGCTCCGGAGCCACCCCCAGCTCGTCGATCCCCTCGAGCACTGACCGCGAAGGATCGTCCGGTGTCGAGGGCCGCTTGTGCGCCCGCACGCTCCCGTTCTCCCACAGCAGGAAGTCCGTGAACGTCCCGCCCACATCCACGCCCAAAATAATGCTGATATCACTCTTCATCGCCGTATCCTACCGCGCTCAACGGTTATCCTTGACCGTCTAGATAGCCGTTGCTAGCGTCGTTGTCGGCGCATTCGGCGCCCTTTCTTACCTTCGACCTTGTTCTCTGCCCAACAGGAGTTGCGACAATGCCAGATACCTATGCTGTCGAACCGCGTACCGTAATCGGCAAGAAGGTCGCTGTCCTCCGCCGTGAAGGCACCATCCCCGCCAACATCTACGGTCGCGGCCTCGAATCCGTCGCCGTCCAGATGCCCTGGGCACAGGCCCGCATCATGCTCAACGCCCACGGCCGCAACACGCTGATCGAGGTCAAACTCGACTCCGAGTCTGCCGCGCGTCCCGTCGTCGTCCGCGACATTGGTCGCGACCCCGTCTCCGGCGCCGTCGAGCACATCGACTTCTTCCAGGTGGACCTCACCCGCACCATCCAGGCCAACGTCCCGATTCACCTCGTCGACGAAGCGCCTGCCGTCCACACCTACGGCGGTGTCCTCGTCCAGTCGCTCGAATCGATCCTCGTCGAGGCCCTCCCGAACGCCATGCCTGAGGCCGTCGAGGTCTCCGTCGCCGTCTTCACCGAACTCGAACAGTCGCTCTCCGTCAGCGACATCGTCGTGCCGGCTGGTGTCACCATCCTCACCGCCGACGACGTCGGCATCGCCCAGATCGCGCGACCGCGCGTCGAGGTCGAAGAGGAAGTGGTTCTCGAGGGCGAAGAGGGCGAAGAAGGCGAAGAGGGCGCAGCGGCTGCCGAAGAGGGCTCCGAGGACTCCTCCGAGGAGTAACCCTCTCCGCTGTCCCACCGGGCACCGGCGCTCCCCCTCAGCGCTCCGTTCGCGGCTGCACGAGCCCCGATTCGAAAACTACCGGCTCACCCGCGTCCGAACACGCCCGGGCGCGGCAACCGCAGCCTCGACTCGAAAACTACTGCCGCACCCGCGTAGCCACCGCGGCGCGCTCGGCGCCCTACCGTGGCGCGTTCGGCGTCCCAAGCACATCCGTCCGGAGCTGCCCGCACGCCGCCGCAATCTCAATCCCGCGCTCCACGCGCACCGTTGCGTTCACACCGCCGTCCAGCAGCTCCTGCTGGAATCGTCGCACCCGAGTGTTGCTCGGCCGCCGCAAATCTGCCCCCGCCGTCGGGTTGTAGGGCACCAGATTCACATGTACCGCCTTGCCACGAAGCCGCTCTGCTAACTCCCGCGCATGCTCCGGCGTGTCGTTCACCTCTTCCAGCAGCGCATACGCGAACGTCACCCGACGCCCCGTCGTCGCCTGGTACGCCAACCCCGCGTCCACCAACGCATCGATCGTCGCCGCCCCCGAGGTCGGCACCAGCCGCCGACGTAGCTCGTCGTTCGGCGCGTGCAGCGAAATCGTCAGCCCAATCTGTAGCCGCTCCTCCGCCAACCGTTCGATCGGCCGCAGCAGCCCCACCGTCGAAACGGTCACCCCGCGCTGCCGCATCCCCAGTCCACTCTCGTCCACCATCCAGTGAATCGCCCGCAGCGTCGCGTCGAAGTTCGCCAGCGGCTCGCCCATCCCCATGAACACCACATTCGTCACCCGCCGCTCACGAGCAAAGTGCAGCACCTGCGCCACAATCTCCGAAGGCGTCAGATTCCGAGTAAACCCCTGCTGCCCCGTCGCGCAGAACACGCACCCCATCGCGCACCCCGCCTGCGTCGAAACACAGACCGTCGTCCGCTCCCGCCCTTCCCCACCCTCAGACTCCGGGTCGTAGTCCATCCGCACCGACTCGATCGCGTCGCCAGCGCTGCCGTCACCAACCCCATTGCCACTCCCAGCGCCATGACCAAGATCGAGCAACACCTTCGTCGTCGAACCGTCGTCCGCCATCCGCGTCGCAATCACCGAGGGCGCATCCACCCGAAACTCCGCCGCCAGCAACTCACGCAGCTCCGCAGGCAGATTCGTCATCTCATCCCACGATGTCGCCCCCTGCTGCAGCACCCACCGCGCAATCTGCGCAGCCCGATACCCCGGCTGCCCCCACTCGGCCAGCCGCTCTTCGATCTCACCGATCGACAAATCCAGGATGTGTGCCTTCATGCGACCTATCAGTGTCTGTTCCACCAGATCGAGTGTACGTGTGCTCCGACGAACACCGCCGCCGTGGGCGGGCTCAGCCCAGCACGCTCCCCACCAGCTCCCGATCACCATTGAGGTACACCTCAATCGCCTGCGCCTGCCGCCCCGCGCGCTGCACCCGCAGCAGCGCCAGCCCACCCGAGCCGCACACCACCACCGCCCGCGCCACCCGATCTCCGAGTAGCGGCGACAACTCCGTCCCATCGCCCGCAACCACCGTCCCCGGTGGAGCATCCGAGGTGAAGGGAACCACCGACCCCGGCGCAGCATCCGAAGTGAACTCCGCCAGCGGCCATGCCTCATGCACCGTGAACCGCTCCCCCCCGTACAACGTCGTCGCCAGTGGCCACGGCTGGAACGCCCGCACCCGCCGCCCAATCTCCTCCGAGGACTGCGACCAATCGATCACCCCGTCGCCCTTCGCCAACCGAGGCGCGTGCGTCACTTCCGATTCGTCCTGCTCCACCGCCTCGATCTCGCCCGCCACCCACCGAGGCAGTACTTCCGCGAGCAACTCCGCACCCAACTCCGAAATCCGCTCCGTCAGTGTCTCCGTCGTATCCAGCACTCCAATCGGCGTCCGCACCTGCCCCAGCACCGGCCCCGCATCCACCTCTCGCACCACCCGCATGATCGTCGCCCCGCTCTCCGCATCCCCATCGAAGATCGAAGCCGCCACCGCCGAGGCCCCGCGATGCCGCGGCAACAGCGAGGCGTGCACGTTCACCACGCCGTGCGGAAACATCTCCAGTAAATGGTTCGGCAGAATGTGCCCGGACGCCGCCACCACCCCAACGTCCGGAGACAGCGCCCGCAGCTCCTCCGTCGTCTCCCGACGCACCCGCTCTGGCTGCAAGATCACCGGCACCCCGGCCTCCACGGCCAGCTCCTTCACCGGCGTCGCCAGCAGCTTCCCAGAGCGCCCCCGCGCCCGATCAGGTTGCGTCACCACCGCAACCACCTCCACGTCAGGCAGCGCCAGGCACCGGCGCAACGACGGCACCGCATATTCCGGCGACCCAAAGAAGACGATTCTCACGTCCGCGATCGTAGCAGTCAGTCCAGTCAGCGCCTGCTCGAATGCCGTTGGGTGTCACCCCCAATACCCGCCCCTCAGCCCCTGTGCTTAGATGAAAAGAGACAGATACCGAAGCCCGACCAACATCGAGCCGCGCGACAGGGGAGCACCATCAATAATCAACCGCGAGCCAGCATGCCGATGGTCGTCGAAACCGGTCCCCGCGGTGAGCGCGCCTACGACATTTACTCGCTCATGCTCAAAGAGCGCGTCATCTACCTCGGCACCGGTATCGACTCCGATGTGTCGAATACCATCGTCGCCCAGCTCCTCTGGCTCGACCGTGAAGAGCCCGACCGCGACATCTCCCTCTACGTGAACTCACCCGGCGGCGAAATCTACTCCGGCCTCGCCATCATCGACACCATGAACCTGATCCGCGCCGAAGTCTCCACCATCGCCGTCGGCATCACCGCCAGCATGGGCACCGCCATCCTCGCCGCTGGCGAGAAGGGCAAGCGCTTCGCCCTCCCCAGCGCCACCATCCACATGCACCAGGCACTCGGCGGTGCACAGGGCCAGTCCAGCGACGTCCAGATCCAGGCCCGCGAACTCAACCGACTCAACGACCACATGCGCACCTTCCTCGCCGAACGCACCGGCCGCCCCTTCGACGAAATCTCCAAAGACTTCGACCGAGATCGCTACATGGATGCCGAAGAGGCTGTCGAGTACGGACTGATCGACGGAATCCTCGAGCAACCCGCCTCCACCGGTGAGTCCAGAGGCGGGACAAACTTCACCACCGGCAGCACCAGCGAATCCCCCAGCTCCAGCGGTCCCGCCACCAGCTAACCCCTCGGATTCAATCCCTGGAGGAGCGCAGTAGCCCTTCCGGGTCCGGTTTGGCGCCGTCAGCCGCAAGCCGCGTCGCCTGAAAACAGACCTCGCTAGAGCAGACCGGAACGGCTACTCAACCCCCGAAGGGGGGCCGCCGAAGGCGGACCAGCGCTCGATATTGCGGAACCGATCGCTCGACTGGAACAACAGGCCCGGCTCGAACCCCGCCAGTGACGCCGGGTGCACATAGAGCCGCGCCGGGTACAGCACCACCACACTCGCCGCCTGCTCCGCGAACCGGAACTCGAACGCCGCGTACAACTCCCGACGCTCCCCACCGTCCGAAGTCAGCCGCGCCGCCTCCATGATCGCGTCCGCCGTCGCGTCCTGGAACCCCGCGATGTTGTGCCCCACCTCCGAGATCTGCGATGTGTGCCAACCCAGATACGGGTCCGGGTCCACGTTCGCCTCCCACCCGAACAGTGCCAGCTCGTAATCCCTCGGAATCAGCCGCTGCGCCAGTAGCGTCGCTGCCGGCAACGGCGTCACGGACACCGCCACCCCCTGCGCCTCAAGCTGCACCGCAATCGCGTCCGCCAGCCGGATCCGCGTCGGATCCGCATTCGTCAGCAGCTCGAACGACAGCGGCACCCCGTCGCGCACGCGCCGTCCCTCGTCATTCAGCTCCGCACCAGCCTCCGCCCAGGCCATCTCCGCCGTGGGTAACTCCGCTCCACCCTGCCCGGGGCGGTCCACCCACGAACCCGGCACCAGCACCCCCTCGCCCGGCATCCCCCGGATCCCCGCGCTCGCCACCAACGTCGTCGAATCCAACGACGCCGCAATCGCACGCCGCAAATCGACGTCCGCCAGCGGTGCCTGCTGATTGTTGATGTACAGCAGCGTGAACGCGTGACGCGTCAGCTCCACCGACTCCAAATCCTCTCGAGACGCCAGCAGCTCCCGCTCCCGATCCGTCGACTGCTCGCCGCGCAGCGCCGCGTCAATCTCCCCCTGCGCCAACCCATCAAGCTGCTGCGTCGCGCTCGAGTAGAAGCGCAACTCCAGCTCCGCAATCGATGGTGCGCCACGGTGATAGCTGCTGTTCCGCTCCAGCACTGCCCGATCTGAATTCAGCGACGTCAGCCGGAACGGCCCCGTCCCCACTGGCGCGCGATTGAACTTCGTCGTCGCCAGCGTTGCCGCCGTCACCTCGCCCAATCGATGTTTCGGAAGAATTCCCACCGTCAGCCGTGAGACGAAATCCGCCGTCGGATCCGGAATCCGCAGCAAGATCGTGTGATCGTCGATCACAAACGGATCAACCGCCTGCCACTGAGCCGCCAGTGCCGGCACCCCGGAGAACTCCGGGTCCTGCAGCAACCCAATCGTGAACGCAACGTCCGCCGCGCTAAACGGATGCCCGTCATGCCATGACACGTCGCTCCGCAGCACGAACGTGTACGTCTTCCCGTCCGGCGTCACTTCCCAGTGCTCTGCCAGATCGGGCAACGGCGTGCCGTCCCCATCAATCCGCATCAGGCCGTTGAAGACCAGCGCCACCAGATCCGCATCAGTGCTGCCCGGCATCGCCAGCAACGGATTCACCTGCGTCGCCGGAGCGCCCACCACGCCCTCCACCCAGCGCGCGCCGGGCGCCTCCTGTGGACTGCCGAGCGTCAGCCAGCCCGCGGCCAGCGCGGCAATACCAATCGTCAGCAGCGTCAGGTAAACCGTGCGAGGTGAAATTCGATGCACGCGGCAGGCGGAGGCCACCTCGTTAGGAGGCCGCAACGCTCCAGGCGGAGATGCTCAAAAACACCACCACCACCACGATCGTCAGGCGGTGCAGCGAGCGCTGCAGGCCGCGCTTCGTCCGGAAACTCTGGTCTTGCCCACCAAGCGCCGCACCAAAGCCGGTGCCACGCACCTGCATCAGCACCAGCACAATCAGCAGCCCGGAAACCAGAATCTGCGCGAAGCTCAAATAGTCTCGAAGGTCCATGCTCTGAGGCTACGAGCCCACCACCCGCAGCGGCAAGCAACTCGACTCCCGAGCCATCCCCCCACCGTAATTTCCCACCCCGCGTCGCCCGTTCACCACCCCCCCGACCACCGGGCGCGAAGCGCAACCAACCCCCGAAGGGGGCCGACCTGTTCACCACCCCCCCGACCACCGGGCGCGAAGCGTCAACCAACCCTCGAAGAGGGCCGACCTGTTCACCACGCCCCCGACCACCGGGCGCGAAGCGTCAACCAACCCCCGAAGGGGGGCTAACCCTCGAACGGGGCGAAGGGCGTCGCCGTCTGCATCCCTGCTCGCACCACCACCACCGGCCGCTCCGATCGACGAACCACCTGCTCCGCCACCGACCCCATCAGCGCGCGACTCAGCCCGGACCTGCCGTGCGTCCCCACCGCCACCAGATCCGCGCCAACCTCCGCTCCGTACTTCGCAATCGCCATCGCCGTATCGTCATCTGCGACCACGTGCACCTTCGGATCGATTCCCGCCATCGCCTCCTGTGCCAGCCGCTCCAGGCACTCGTGCCGCTCCGTCCGCGCTCGCTCCAGCGCCTGCCCGTGCGTCTCCACCGCCCGTGGCATCGGCTGCTCGGCTTGTGGACGCGTACCGCCGAAGTACGGCGCAGGCTCAAACGCAGGCTCCCCCGCCCGCATCGCAACCGGCACCTGCGACATATCAACCACCGAAACCAGGTGCACCTCCGCGTCGCTGCG
>JABIST010000129.1 GCA_018700215.1 Dehalococcoidia bacterium
CACTCCCCACCATCACCATCGCAGGGCGAATCACGTGGTCGTCCACCACCCACCCTGACTGCATCACGTGCACCACCAGGCCATCCGGCCCGGCTGCGTAGCCCACCGCCTGGTGCAGCCTCGGATCGAACGGCTGCCCCAGCGCTTCCAGCTCCTGCGCACCGGTCGCTGCCACCATGCCCTGGAACTTGTCCCGGATCAGCGAGATACCGGAAACCCAGTCACGTTCCGCAATATCCTCATCCACCGCCTCAAGCGCCCGCGTCAGATCGTCGTAGATCGGCAACACGTTGATCACCACCGAAGCGGTAGTCAGCCGTCGCAGCTCTGCCCGACCCTCCTGCGTGCGTCGCTCCAGGTTCCGGTAATCCGCGATCGCACGAGCATGCGCCGCTGCTAGCTCCTCGCAGCGAGCCTCAAGATCTTCCATCGTCACCGGTGCATCGGCCGCCAGATCCGCCTCCGTCTCGGGCAAATCAGCAGGCACAGCCTCGGCGTCGGTCGGGCGCTCGTCGCTCATAGTGTTCCGTTCGTGTCCGTTATCGGACCTCGTGTAATAGCGAACTCATCAGTGTGGCCACGTAACGCACCCGCGGGATCGAACGCTGATACGGCATCCGCGTCGGTCCCAGCACCGCAACCATCCCCGAAGTTTCGCCATCGCCATACGACGCGATCACAACGCTCCACTCCCGCATCAGATCGTCCCCGTGCTCTTGGCCAATCAAGACCTGCGCGGTCCCTGGTTCTGCCGCGGGCGCCTGCTCAAGCAGCGTCCGCAAGTGGTACGCATCAAGATGGTCCACCGCATCGCGTAGCCGGTCCACGTCAGTGAATTCAGGCTGCTGCAGCACACTCCGCAAGCCATCCAGGTAGGTCTCCTCGGCAACACGCTGCTCACCCATCAGGCTCGCAACTGCCTCCATGATCCGGCGGTCGTCCTCGTCTTCACTCTCTTGCGCCGCAGCATGCGCGCGGCTGGCATCCGCTCGCCCCAGCAGCCCGTTAATCCGCTCGGCGCAGATATTGAGCTCTTGCTGAGAGTAGGGCTGGCTCAGATTCAGCATCCGTTGTCCCACACGGCCGTCGTCCATCACTGCAACCAGCAACGCCAGATCGTCGTGCAACTCCACAAGCTGCGCGTGTTTCAGGTGCGTATCACTCGCTCGCGGGCGCGTCACAATCGCCACGCTCCCCACCGCGCCCGCAAGGATCGTCGCCGTCAGGCTCAGCCACTCATCCAACCCGCCCTGTGCCTGGTGCAGCTGATGCTCAATCGTCCGCTGTTCATCCGCCCCCACCGGCTCCTCGGACATCAGCACCTCAACGTAGTGCCGGTAGCCCAGGTCCGATGGCACACGTCCTGCCGATGTGTACGGATGCGTGATGTAGCCGTCGTCTTCCAGTCGCGCCAGCTCGTTACGGAACGTCGCGCTCGATAGCGGCAGCTCTTGCCGATTCACAAGCGCGCGCGAACTGACCGGCAATGCGGTTTCGATGTACTCGTCAACAACCAGTCCGAGAATCGCCTCGCGACGCTGCGTCAGCACGGCATCTCCTCCGTTAGCACTCTCCCTGTGAGAGTGCTAATCGTCGAATTCGATTGTAAACGGGGCGTTCTAGCGGGTCAATCTTCAGCCTCTCAGATACCTGTCGTTCCACGCTGCCATCCACCACATCCGCTGCCCTCACCCGTCGGCCGCCTGTGCACGGCGATCGAGTTCACGTCTCCCCCACCGCGATCACCCGTATCATCACCCGCACGAAGCCGTCGCGGCGCAGTACACTGCCATCTTCGGAGCGCTGCCTCGTCATGGCCGAGGCAGGCCATCCCCGACGCCGAGAGGGACACCGATGACATTTGCCGCGAAGATCACGGCCACAGGGGCGTATCTGCCTGAGCGAGTGCTCACCAACGCCGAACTCGCCAAATTGGTCGACACCAACGATGAATGGATCGTCGAGCGCACCGGCATCCGCGAGCGCCGCATCGCCGCTCCCCACGAAACCTCCAGCAGCCTCGGCGCCGAGGCCGCCCGTCGCGCACTCGCCGCCGCCGGCATCGATGGCAGCCAGGTCGACCTCGTTCTCGTCGGCACCTGTACCCCGGACGGCATGTTCCCCTCCGTCGCCAGCCGCATCCAGCACGCCATCGGCGCAACAAACGCCGGTGCCTTTGATATCAACGCAGCCTGCTCCGGCTACATGTCCGCCCTCTCCACCGCCACCCAGTTCATCGCCACCGGCACCTCACGCTGTGTCATGGTCATCGGCGCTGAAACAATCTCCAGGATCGTCGACTGGACGGACCGCGGCACCTGCGTCCTGTTCGGCGACGGCGC
>JABIST010000352.1 GCA_018700215.1 Dehalococcoidia bacterium
CCACATGCCCCAGCACGATCAGCCTGGTAACGCCACGCCGCCGATCCACGTACTTGGGCGTGGGCTAGATTCCCCCGTTCGAAACCCGGGCTCCTTCCGCGATCCAGCGGGCGGCGTCTACCACTACCGTGACCGTGTCTTCCGCTACCTGACCGATGAAGGCGCTCGAGAATTCCGGGAACTGGCCAACTCGGGCTTACTCAAGCAACTAGCCGATTCGGGTGCCGTCATCCCCACTCGCGAACTCGCCGGTGGCGAAGCCACTGAGCTTGGCCTCGATCCCTCGATCCCCTTGATCCTCGAGCACGAGCCCATCCCGTTCATCTCCTACATGTACGAATGGCCGTTCGAACTCCTCCAGACCGCCGCCCTGCAATACCTC
The DNA here is from genome assembly GCA_018700215.1 of Dehalococcoidia bacterium. Lineage (GTDB taxonomy): Bacteria > Chloroflexota > Dehalococcoidia > UBA2979 > UBA2979 > JABIST01. Next base: position 383 of record JABIST010000352.1, read on the forward strand.
ACCGCACTCCGTCTCTCCGTTGAACACGGCTTCATCCTCAAAGATGCGACCGCTTTCAATACCCAATTCCGCGGTTCCGCCCCCACCATGATTGATGTTGCTTCGTTCGAACCACATTCGCCCGGCCGCCCATGGGCCGGCTACGCACAGTTCTGCCGCATGTTTCTCAACCCCCTCCTCCTCCACTCCCTCACCGGCGAGCCCTACCACCATGCACTGCGCAGCTCGATCGAGGGCATCGCGCCGTCCGAACTCAAACGTCGCCTTCCCTTCCGCCGTCGCCTCCGCAAGGACATCTTCATCCACGTTGTCGCCCAGGCGTGGATGGGCAACCGATTCAGTGGCGATGTCGATGCGCTGAAGAGCGTCGCCAACGAACAGGTCTCGCAGAAGACCCTCCACAAGCTCATCGACCAGCTCGAACGCACCATCTCCGGCCTCTCCCGCCCCGGTGCCACGTCCAACTGGACCGACTACGAGGTCGACTGCCATTACCACGACGAAGCCGCCGCTGCGAAGCGCCACTTCGTCGACTCCGTCCTCCAGGAACGTCGCCCCGAACTCGTCTGGGACCTCGGCTGCAACCGAGGTGAATACAGCGCCCTCGCTGCTAGTGCCGGCTCCTACGTCGTCGCCATGGACGGCGACGAGCAAGTCGTCGGCGGCGTCACCCGGCGAACGGACATGGACCACTCCCGAGTGCTCCCGCTCGTCATGGATCTCAGCAACCCCTCCGCCAATCAAGGCTGGGCGCAGACCGAGCGTCAAGGTCTCAGCACCCGCGGTCCTGCGGACCTCGCGCTCGTTCTCGCGCTCGTCCACCACCTCACCCTCTCCGGCGGCGTCCCCCTCGGCGGTGTCGTCGACTGGCTCGCGGACAACGCCCGCGCCGCCGTCATCGAGTTCGTCCCACTCGATGACCCCATGGCCCAGCGCCTCCTCGCCACCCGCCTCCACCAGCCCCATGGCTACGACGAACCCACCTTCCGCCGCGAACTAGAGCGGCGCTTCCAGGTCACCCGCGTCGAATCTCTCCCCCAGTCCGGTCGAACGCTCTATGCGGTTACCCGCTAACTTCCGCTCCGTCGTCCCCCTGCTCGAAGACCTCTTCTTCGCCGCTGGGATCGTCAGCTTCACCACCAGTTGGTTCATGCTGCGAACTTCCGTCTCGCCGGGACTCTTTGCTGTTCCAGCTGATCTCATGCTCGGTCTCACACTACTGGTGCAGGGATTACCGGTCCTTGCGATTACGGCTGCCGCACAGCAGCTCCGCCGTCGTTCCCAATCGCACGCCCGCGTCGCCCTCGCAGCGTTGGCTGCGATCTCGATGATCTTCATTGGCCTCCACGTCGGAGGGCTCGGATTTCAGTTCGTTGCGGGTAATCTCTCCGGTGGCATCGCTCGGTGGTCTGCGCTCGGCATCTACTTGGCGATCGCTGGCATCGCCTCCTTCGGTGTTGTGAAACTCTGCCTCCGTTTTCAGCAAATGGCGGCCAGTATTTTTCGTACGCTTGGCCTACCCGGCCTAGTTCTGTCGGCGCTCCTACCCTGGCTACTAGCTTCCGGCAGCGCCGCCGATCCGGCGTACGCACTGACGCAGCCCCTGGCTCCCTCTCTGGTCCCCTCGTCTGCATCATCCGCTGCGGACCAGCCAACGCCGCTCCCCCCCGTGTTTGTGTTGGTATTTGACGAACTCTCCCGTGACGCGCTGCTGGATCGGCACGGCCAGCTGGACAGCGCAGAATTCCCAAACTTCGCTCGCCTCGCCGAAGGGAGCGTGACTTTCTCAGACATGCGTTCGAACTTCTTCAACACCACATACGCGGTACCCAGCTTGGTCGAATCGCTGATCCCATTGACCGAAGTCAGCGAACTGCGCCTGTACATGCAGTTCCGCTCTGCCGAATTGGCTGTCGCGCCAGCCTGCTCAGAACGAGTTCGATGTGTCGGCATCAGCGAGGTCGCGAAGCAAAAGACCGGAACGATTTTTCGCTACCTCATCATCTCCTTGGCGGAGGATCTGATTCCCGGCCCCTTCAGTGCACTGCTTCGCGGGAGTGTGAATGCTGCTGCCAGGGTTTCCGGCGTCCCCCCGGCTGCCGCTGATTCCGCCGGTATCCACCTGCTGACCGAGGCCTTCCAAACCCGATTCTTAGACGATCTTCGATCTGAATCGCAGGACAATGCCGTGACCGTCTTCCATACGCTGGCGACCCATCACCCGTACGTCTTGGATGCCGGCGGGAGGCTCGGCATGCACCCGTTCGACATGGGGGTTGGGGGCTTCACCGAGACCGAGTTCGACTTCTCAGATCACGTGAGAGGCGGGGCGAGTCCGATTGCCGTACCGCCAACCGGTGCTCAGCCGATTCAGCCGCCTGGTCTGTACGATGCCTACCGAGCGCAGATCCGTTACGGGGACGAATTGCTCGGCCTCTTCCTCGACACGCTCGAGGCTGAAGGGCTGCTCGCTCGCTCGATCGTCATCGTGACCGCCGACCATGGCCTCCGGCCCAGGATTCACGCAGATCAGACCGATGTGGAAGTGGGGGACTGGACCACTCAGATCCCCCTGTTTATCCGTGCCCCGGGCCTCGCACCTGGGATCTCCACCGCGGAAGTTCAGTATCAGGACCTCGCGCCGACGCTTTTTGATCTCTTGGAACTCGATCTTCAGTCCGCTGCCACAACCACATCCGCCTTTGCCTCGGAACGGCCACAACGCTCTCAGTGGTTCCTGGTCGAAGGCACCTGGGTCCATCATCGGGCCACCGATGGCACCTGGCCGGTCGTCGCGGCACTACCGGAACTGCCTGAGCTGGATCGAGGGTCTGCGGAAACGCCGCGCCTCAGTCGCGATCTGCTTCCCTGCTTCGCCCAACCCGAAGACTGCACCATCCTCCCCATGCTCCTCGCCGGTACCCCCGAGTTCGAAGCAGCTGCCGACTAGCCGTTTCCCCTCCCACCACCCTCCGCCCACAACCGCTCGATAGCCTCACCCGTCCCCCTTCGCCCCACCAACAGCGCCGACAGGCGTTAGAATAGCCGCCGGCTGCTCCACACCGCCGACAGCGCGAACCACTGCTCAGGCGCCTCTGCGATCCCACCCTCGATCGCCGACACC
>JABIST010000358.1 GCA_018700215.1 Dehalococcoidia bacterium
CAATCTCCTCACCCCCAGCCCTCCGAGGAGCCCCGCGTGACTACCGAGCAAAAGTCGAACACTGGCAACTACTTCGAAGACCTCACCACAGGCCTCGAAATCACCCACGCCACCCCCCGCACCATCACCGAGGGCGATCAGGCCACCTACATCGCGCTCACCGCCTCCCGCTACCCGCTCTTCTGCGACGCACCCTTCGCCCAGTCCCTCGGCTTCCAGCGTGAGCTGGTCAACGACCTGCTCACCTTCCACATCGTCTTTGGCAACACCGTCCCGGACATCTCCCTCAACGCCATCGCCAACCTCGGCTACGCGGACCTCCGCTATGGCGCCCCCGTCTACCCCGGCGACACCATCACCTCCCACACCACCGTCATCGGCCAGCGCGAATCCTCCCGAGGCGACACCGGCGTCACCTGGGTCCGAACCACCGGCCTCAACCAGCGCGACGAAGAAGTCATGACATTCATCCGCTGGGTGCTGATGAACAAGCGCGACCCCGAGACCAAGCTCGGCATCGACGAAGCCCCCGCCACCCCCGAATCCGTCGACTCCAGCGCGCTCCACGTCCCCAACGAACTCAACCTCGCCAACTTCGACCCCACCATCACCGGCGGCCGCTGGTACTGGGAGGACTACGAGCCCGGCGAGCGCATCCACCACATCGAGGGCGTCGCCGTCGAGGAGGCCGAGCACCAGATGGCCGCCCGCCTCTACCAGAACACCGCCCGCGCCCACTTCAACGCCCACGCGCTCAAAGATTCGAGGTTCGGCAAGCGCGTCATCTACGGCGGTCACGTCATCTCCGTCGCCCGCGCCCTCAGCTACAACGGCCTCGAAAACGTCCTCCGAGTACTCGCCTTCAACGCCGGAACCCACTCCAACCCCAGCTTCGCCGGCGACACCCTCTTCGCCTGGACCGACGTCATCGAGCGCATCGACCTCGGCCGCCCAGATGCCGCCGCCCTCCGCCTCCGCCTCGTCGCCACCAAGAACTCCGACCCCAACACCGAGGATCAGCCCTTCAAGGTCACCGACGACAACGGCCGCGAACGCTACGACCCCAACGTCGTCCTCGACCTCGACTACACCGTCCTGATTCCGAAACAATCGAGCTGACGAGCCACCTCCCGAGGAGAGCCAGCCCATGACCATCACTGCCATCAACCCACTGACCGCCGCCCGCGAACTAGTCGACACCTCCCAAGCGGTGATCGACGCCGCTCTCGCCCACGCTTCCGAGGTGATGGAAGGTGGCAAGCTCGTCGACGACCACCAGGTCCACACCGAGCGCCTCGCCTACCTCGCGACCCAGGTCCGCGCAGCCCACGAGCAGACTCGCTACGCCGAGCGCACCTCCGACGCCACCCAGACCGAGTACGCCCTGATCTACGCTGCCGAGGTCGCCCGCACCCTTCGCTCCCAGATCGATGCTGCTTGGGACGACTTCGGTCTCACCGACGCACACCTCGCCTCGCTCGACGCCCCCGAGGTCCGCGCCGCCATCCGCGCCGGCTCCAATGAGTCCCGCATCCGCGCCCTCGGCGTCCAGACCATCGCCTCCCTCGGCGTGAATAGCTGCGACCTCGAAGACGAAGTCGCCACCCTCACCCGCGACATGGCCCGCGACTTTGCCAAGAACGAGGTCGCCCCCATCGCTCAGGACATCCACCGCGAAGACCGGCTCGTCCCGGACTCGCTCCTCAAGTCGTTCAGCGACCAGGGCTTCTTCGGCTCCTCCATCCCCGAGGAGTTCGGCGGCACCGGCATGGGCGACCTCCCGATGATCATCATCACCGAGGAGCTCTCCGCCGCCTCCCTCGCGGCCGCCGGCTCGCTCGCCACCCGCCCCGAGATCATCGCCAAGGCCCTCCTCGCCGGCGGCACCGACGAACAGAAGCAGTACTGGCTCCCCCGCATTGCCAGCGGCGAAGAGATTTGCGCCGTCGCCGTCACCGAGCCCGATATCGGCTCGGATGTCGCCTCGCTCCAGTGCAAGGCCGAACCCGCCGAGCACGACGGCCAGCGAGGTTGGCGCATCAACGGCGCCAAGGCCTGGAGCACCTTCTCCGGCCGTGCCACCGTCCTCGGCCTCCTCGCCCGCACCGGCGAATCCGGCTCAGGCAACCGCGGCCTCTCCCTCTTCATCATCCCCAAGCCCCCGTTCGACGGGCACGAGTGGACCTTCGAGCAGCCCGAGGGCGGCGTCATCTCCGGCCAGGCCAACCCCACCCCCGGCTACCGAGGCATGCACTCCTTCACCCTCGCTATCGACAACCTCTGGGTCCCTCACGAGAACCTCGTCGGCGGCGACGAAGGCATCAACAAGGGCTTCTTCCTCCAGATGGGCGGCTTCGCGGCAGGCCGACTCCAGACCGGCGGCCGCGCCTGCGGCGTCGCCCAGGCCTCGCTCGAAAAGGCCTGCCAGTACGTCCAGCAGCGCAGCCAGTTCGGCACCGCCCTCGCCGACTTCCAGCTCACCCAGTACAAGATCGGTCGTATGGCCGCGCTGATCGCCGCCGGTCGCCAGCTCACCTACGAGGCCGCCCGCAACTTCGACACTCGCGCCGTCGAACCCTCGATGGCCAAGCTGCTCACCTGCGACATCGCCGGCGAAGTCTCCCGAGAAGCCCAGCTCCTCCACGGCGGCTGGGGCTACTCAGAGGAAGACCCCATCGCTCGCTACGTCGTCGACGCCCTCGTGCTCCCCATCTTCGAGGGCGTGAAGCCCATCCTCGAACTCCGCGTCATCGGCCGCTCACTCCTGGCCGCCGCCGCGAAGTAGCTAGTCAGTCTCTTCCGAGACCTTCCGCTTCTCCCGAGGAGGGAACCGCTCCCACGCCTCCAGATCCTCGCCAATTCCGGCGAGTAACTGCTCGATCCGCCCTCGAGCGTCGGCCAGTCCCTTGTTGTAGAACCACGGCCCCAGCTCCTCCGCGAAGAACTCGTAGATCAGCGTCTGCGCCAACTCGCCCAGGTCCTCCCCGCGCTCATCGCGGAAGTATCGCTGGATGCGTCGCAGGCACTCCCGGCGCTCCTCATCTCGCAGCTTCAGCGCGTCCACGGCGGCCTCCGGTTCGTTGCTAGGATGACCGCGCCAGCATCGCATATCCGCGACGCCACCGACGAGGACCACCGATGACCACCACCGCCCTCGAAATCCACGGCCACTGCGACGAACGCTTTGCCGCCGTCCGCGCCGAGTTCGAGCGCAACTTCGCCGAACGCGGCGACGTCGGCGCCGCCGTTGCCATCACCATCGATGGCGAATCCGTCGTCGATCTCTGGGCCGGTTGGCTCGACGAGGATCGCACTCGCCCCTGGGAGCGCGACGCCCTCCTCAACATCTACTCCGTCGGTAAAGCCATGACCGCCATCTCCGTCCTCCGCCTCGTCGACGAAGGCAAAGTGGACCTGGATGCCCCCGTCGCCACCTACTGGCCCGAGTTCGCCCAGGCCGGCAAGGCCGATCTCCCCGTCCGTTACCTGCTCACCCACCAGGCCGGACTCGTCGCAGTCCAGAAGCCGCTCCCGCCGGGCTCCTTCCTCGACTGGGACCTCATGACTTCCGAGCTGGCCGCCCAAACCCCCTGGTGGGCGCCCGGCACCGGCCACGGCTACCACACCAACACCTACGGCCACCTCGGCGGCGAGATCGTCCGACGCGTCACCGGTCGCAGCCTCGGTACCTACTTCCGAGAAGAGATCGCTGAGCCACTCGGTGTCGAACTGCTGATCGGCTTCGGCCCCGAATACGACCACCGCACCGCCGACATCATCCCCTACCGCGGCGAACAAGACGCGAGCCGGCGTCCCTGGCTCGATGCCGACCCCGCCACCCTCGAGGGCGTCCAGCTCGGCCGCTACCTCGCCTACCGCAACCCACCAGCGAAGGAAGACGGCTCCACCGGCGTCAACACCCGCGCCTGGCGCGCCGCCGAGTACCCATCGACGAATCCACACGGCAACGCACGAGGAATCGCGCGACTGTTCGGTGCGCTCGCCTGCGACGGCGAAGTCGATGGCGTGCGCGTCCTCTCGCCCGAAACCATCGAGCGTGCGTCCGTCATCGAGGCCGATGGCGAAGATCTCGTCCTGGGACGGCCGACACGCTTCGGCCTCGGCTTCCAGCTCACGATGCCGGGTATACGGCCACTTGGTCCCAACCTCCGCTCATTCGGTCACTACGGCGCCGGTGGGATGCTCGGCTTCGCTGATCCGGACGAGCGACTCGGCTTCGGCTTCGTCTGCAATCAGTCCGGCCGCAGCTGGCGCGACCCGCGAAACATCACGCTGATCGACGCGGTGTACGAGTCGCTCTAGCGCTCTCGAGGTCGGTGCGAAGTTGCGAGGCAGCTCAGCCGACGATGGCAGCGAGCTTCGAGGCGAGTGCGTTCACCTGCAGGGGGAGCGGGAACAGCTCCACACCGGCCTCTCTGAGGCTGGCTCGGGCGGGGAAGCGGCTCATCAGCAGCACCTGGGTCTGGGGCGCCGCCAGTCGAGCACGATAGGCGAACAGATGGTGAGAGAAGTCGCCACCGCAGATCAGCAGTGAGTAGTGCGCGTGCGTGGCCCAGGTCAACGCTGAACTGGCGTCATTCACCACATCAACCGTGAGACCGAACTCCTGAAGCATCAAGACTGATTGCAGCGCGGCACGATCGTCGCCCAGATAGACCAGCGCTGCGCCGTGTTCTGAAAGCGGGCCGGCCGCTGGCATGGCGGAGAATGCGTCTAGTGGTCTGTCCATGATTTCCCCTCATATGGTCATCGGCAGTTGAGCAGGCTGCGCGCAGTGAGGGGGCACCCGGTACGATGCCAGTGAGAAGGAGTATCAGGTGGCAAAGATCGTAATTGGGGCACACGTATCGTCATCCGGCGGCATCTTCAAGGCGATCGAGCGCGGCGAGGCGATCGAGGCCGAGGCGATCCAGATCTTTCCCAGCGCCCCGCAGATGTGGCGGCAGACGAACCACAAACCAGAGGCGATCGCGAAGTTCCGCGAACTGCACGCGGAGTCGACCATCGGCTCCGTGTGGTTACATAACATCTACCTCGCCAACCTTGCAGCAGACACGCCCGAACACCTCGAGAAGTCGATTGGCGCCATCGTCAACGCGCTGACGGTCGCCGATGCGATCGGAGCGGACGGCGTCGTCCTCCACACCGGCTCGCACAAGGGTGCCGGGATGGATGCCGTGGTCGACCAGGTCTCCGAGGCGCTGACCCGCATTCTGGAAGAGGCGCCCGGAAACGCGATCCTCGCGCTGGAGAACGCGGCGGGACAGGGTGGAGCGATCGGCAAGGAGTTCAGCGAGCTCGGCATGCTGATCGAGCGCGTCAAGTCGCCCCGCCTGCAGGTCTGCCTCGATACCTGCCACACGCTCGCCGCCGGCTACGACATCAGCACTCCCGAGGGCGTCGCCGCCACAGTCGCGGAGTTCGACAGCGCCATCGGGCTCGACCGACTAGCCGTCCTCCACGCCAATGACTCGAAGATGGAGCTGGGTGGTCTGCGCGATCGTCACGAGAACATCGGCGAAGGCTTCATCGGCACCGCCGGCTTCGAGGCAATGCTGGCGCATCCAGCGTTCAAAGGGAAAGTGCTGCTACTCGAGGTGCCCGGGTTCCCGGGTGACGACGGTGAGAAGGCGGACGGGCCGGACCTGGAGAACGTGAATCGATTGAAGAAGATTCGGGACGCGGTCTAGGCGCGGATCTTCCTCGGGTGCCCACCGCGCCTACGCGCGGAGTTTCCGCGGATGCCCACCGCGCCTACGCGCGGAGTTTCCGCGGATGCCCACCGCGCCTACGCGCGGATTTTCCGTGGGTGCCCAGCCATCGAGCGGAATTCGTCTTCCCAGTGCAGGATTTCGCCGATCAGGTACGGCGTCACCGCGCCTTCCTTCATCGGGACTCCATCGGCTTCGAGCATCGGGACCAACCGCGTGACCATCGTCTGATGATCCATCTCAGGATCGTTTGATTCGTCCCGAACCTTGATCTCGAACTCCATGATCAAGTCGATCAGCTCGGCGGGGATGAACCCACCCAGGTCTTCACTGACCATCTCGGCGATCCAGTCGGCGCCCTCTGCTTCGAATTTGTTGTCCATGGCCACTGGGCGGTTCCTCCGGTTCGCGCGAACTGACCTGATGCTAGCGAGCCCCCGATTTGAAGGCCAGCGGGGTGTTACCTATCACTCGTCCCGCCGCCCCATCACGTGCGAGTTGAGCACCCCGGTTCGCGCCCCTAGCATGCGCCTACACCCGAGGAGTGCCCCGATGAGTCCCAACCCCACCTGGCAAGACGAATACCAGAAGCGGCTGATCAGTCCCGAGGCAGCGGCGGCGCTCGTGCAGCCCGGCGACGCCATCTACACGCCCATCGGCGGCGACGCGATCACCTTCCTCACACACATGCTCCCTCGCGCCATCGAACTCGGCGGCGACATCAAGGTGCGGGCCTGCTCCCCCCAGCACGGCCACGAGTGGTTCAGCGATGACCTCGCCTCCCTCGGGATCGACCTCGGCCTCGAGATCTTCGCGGGCGCCGTCGGCCGTCCCGCGCTCCAGGAGCTCCGCTCGGACTACACACCCAATCTCTTCTCCAACCAGTTCAACGTCTACGACCACCGCCCGGGCGAAGTGCAGCCCATCGATGTCTTCACCACAGCCTGCACGCCGCCCGACGAAAACGGCTACGTCGACTTCGGCGGCTCCCCCTGGCACAAGGGCGACTTCACCCGCCGCGCCCGCATCGGAATTCTCGAGGTCGCCCCCTGGCTCGTTCGCTGCCGCACCACTGAGCGCCTGCACGTCTCCGAGGTCACCCACTTCGTCGAGACTCAGCTCCCCGAGCGACCGACTCGCGTCATGCCGGGCCCGCCGCCCGAAGCGATGGTCGTTGCTGGATTCGTCAACGAGATCGTCGAAGACGGCGACACCATCCAGATCGGCGCCGGTCGCACTGCCACCTTCATGCCCGAGGGCGGCGCCTTCGAGGGCAAACAGGACCTCGGCTGGCACTCCGAAATCACCACCGCCAGCATGGTCCAGCTGATGATGGACGGCACCATCAACTCCTCCCGCAAGACCGTCGATCAGGACCTCGCGGTCACCACGCTCGTCGCCCCCGGTACCCCCGAGGCTGAGGAGTGGGTCGCCAACTCCGGACTCATCGAAACCCGCCCGGTTCGCGAGGTGAACTCGATCCGCACCATCTCCGCCCACGAGCGCATGTGCTCGATCAACAACGCCTTCCAGGTCGACCTCACCGGCCAGATCTGCGCCGAGTCCCGCGGGACTACCGTCTACAACGGCACCGGCGGCCAGCCCGAGTTCCACATCGGCGCCGCCATCGCTCCCGGCGGCAAGGCGATCACCGTGCTGCCTGCCAGCTACGACGGCGGCAACGCTAGCCGCATCGTCCCGATGGTCACCGATGGCTCATTCGTCACGGTCCCGCGCTCATTCGCCGACTACGTCGTCACCGAGCACGGCATCGCCCGCCTCGCCGGCAAGAGCCAGCGTCAGCGCGCCGAGGAGCTAATCTCCATCGCCCACCCAGACCATCGAGCAGAACTGCGCCGCGCCCGCCAGACACTCTTCTTCCCCGCCGGCACAACCGCCGAGGTCCCCGAGCCGTCCCCCGCCGGCGACTAGCCGGCCGTCACTCCCTGCCGGCGACTAGCCCGCAACCCATCCCGACCGCCTAGTCGCGGCCGATCGTCGCCATCAGCTCGCGCCACTCGGCGGGCGACATCTCAGTCGAAGATCGCTCCACCTCTTCGCCAGCGAGGAGCCGACGAACCACGTCGAGCTGCTGGGCGGAGAGCTGGGCCCCGTTGAGGCGGTAGTTCTCGAACGCCGCGAGCGTCGCTGGTACCCAGCGCTTCATCACCTCGTTGGTGATCACGTCGGCGTATTCGCGGATCTCGAACTGTGCGTGCGGGTCGGCGCGAAGCCGGAGGAAGTGCATCAGGTTGTGCAGATCCACTTTCCAGTACCACTGGGTGTAGAACCCCAGCGAGAGGTTCATCCGCGCCAGCTCACGAGCGAGCCCCTGGCGTTCAGGGTCCACACGTTCGCCGTCGGGGCCCTCGTTGAGCATCTCCTCGTAGTGCGCGTAGGAGCGCATCGCGTCTTCGCGCAGAATCTCCATCACCTGCTCGGCCTCGTCGGCCTCAATCAGGTCACCGCGACCCTGGCGGTTGGAAGCGGATTGAGCGCGGAGCTGTTCGCGGTCCGGCACATAGAATTCGTTGTCCAGCACCGAGTAGCGCGCCGAATACTCGTTCACGTTCGCGGTGCGGTGACGAATCCACTGGCGCGCCACGAAGATCGGCAGCTTCACGTGCAGCTTGATCTCGCACATCTCGAATGGCGAGGTGTGCCAGTTGCGCATCAGATAGTTGATCAGCCCACGGTCGTCCCGCGAGCGCTTCGTACCGCGACCGTAGGAGACGCGAGCGGCCTGCACGATGGCGGCATCGTCGCCCATGTAGTCGATCACGCGGACGAAGCCGCGGTCCAGCACCGGCAACGCCTGGTACAGCACCTCTTCAAGCTCCGGGACGGTTGGACGCAGCGTCGCGTGACTCTCGGTACGGAGCGCGTCAACTTCGGCCTGCTGGTCCGGGGTTAGCGGGTTGTTGGTGTCTGTATCAGTCATCGTCGTCAACCCGCACCTCACTGTGGTGATGTCGGATCGAGATGCTTGGGTCGGGGAGACCTCGTTCGCCAGTGTCTTGTAGAGCGACAATACCGCCCGCGCGTGCAGGCGTCGAAACCGGCTTAGCCCGATCCGCTTTCGATCTGTGCGAGGCGGGCAGCCATCCGAGCGTTCGGCTCCCAGAGCTGGCACTCCGTCTCGATGTTCTCAAGGAACGGCCCCACGCAATTCGCCCCGTCGCGCACGATGTGCTGGCAGATCATCCGGTAGGGGTCATCGCGGACAGAGCTGTCCAGCGTGCGGTGCAGCCAACGGCAATCAACCGCGAGTCGCTGTGGGGTGTGCCGCTCTTCAAACATTGAGCCATCATAAGCCGCAGCCCGTTACTGGCGATGCGGAATCCGCTGCGCGATTTCATATTCAGCTCATACATCCGAAACGAAGATGGAATGCTTTCTGCCGATAATCACACTGAACGAACTGCGCTGCGGTTCGATCAGCGAACGGAGTGATGACCATGTTGCACCCGAAGGCCTGTCCTCGCTGTTCCGGCGACCTGTCGCTCGTTCAGGACATCGGTGAGTCGTATCTCTCCTGTCTCCAGTGCGGTTTTGTCAGCTACCAGCTTCAGGGGCTCCCGGAACCGACCCTGACCGGCAACCGCTAGCCAGACCCCGGCTCGCCCGAATGTGGCGATGCCCGCTACGATTCCGCGTATGCCGGAATCGACTGCAGGGGTCCGTTACGCGCTCACTGGCGAGGTCTCCGAACGCGCGGAGCTGCTCAACGGCACCATGCAATTGGCGCTCGACGGCGCGACCTCCGAGGGCTCAACACCCTGGGAGCTGACCATCGCACTCGCCTGGCGATTAGGCCGCGAGGGAGCGATCCCGCTCGAGGAAGGCGATCTCGCCCTCGACGACGCAGGCGCTACGAGCTCCGAGGTGGTCGCGCTGCTCGACAGCGGGAGCGCCGACGACGACGCCGATACCGGCAACGCGATCATCGAGGCGCTGTTCACAATCGAGGAATCGAATATCGCGGCATTTGAAGCCGGAACACGGCTCCACTGTCAGTTCGAGGTGGGTGCGGAGCAATGGACCGGCGTGATGACGCCAGTAGCGAACGAGGGCTGACCGGCGCTAGCCCTCGTAGCGGCGGAAGATCGCTGTGGCGTTCTGACCACCAAGCCCGAACGAATTTGAGAGCACCACGTTCAACTCCGCGGCGCGCGCCTCGTTCGGCGTCACGTCCAGGTCGCAGTCCGGGTCCGACGTCTCGTAGTTGATCGTCGGCGGGATGCAGCCGTGGGTCATCGCCAACACCGCTGCCACTGCTTCGATTCCGCCGGCTCCAGCAGCGAGGTGGCCGGTCATCGACTTCGTCGAACTCATGGCCAGTTTCTTGGCGTGATCGCCGAAGACGGAGTTCACCGCGTAGACCTCTGCGGCGTCGCCCAGGGGAGTGGAGGTGCCGTGAGCATTGATGTAGTCGATCTGTTCCGG
>JABIST010000211.1 GCA_018700215.1 Dehalococcoidia bacterium
GCAAGCAGGACCTGGGCTGGCACTCCGAGATCACGCCGCGCGGGATCATTGAGCTGATGATGGACGGGACGTTCAACAGTTCTCGGAAGAGCTATGACACGGGGCTTCACGTGGCGACGACGATCAACGCGCGGACGCCTGAGGAGTTTGAGTGGCTGGACAACGATCCGCCGGTTGAGACGCGGTCCGTGACCTCGGTAAATCACATCCTGAACATCGGGCGGCACGAGCGGATGGTGGGGATCAACAACGCGTTCCAGATCGACCTGACGGCGCAGGTGGCGGCGGAGTCACGGGGGGACCGGATCTACAACGGGACGGGCGGTCAGCCGGAGTTCCACATTGGCGCGGCGATTGCGCCGGGCGGCAAGGCGATTACGGTGCTGCCCTCGACGGCCGGGGGCGGGACGATCAGCCGGATTGTGCCTCATATCGCCGACGGTTCGTACATCAGCGTGCCGCGGCACTTCGCGGATCTGGTGGTGACGGAGTTTGGGATTGCACGCCTTGGGGGAAAGAGCGAGCGGCAGCGGGCGGAGGAGCTGACGGCGATCGCGCACCCGGATTTCCAGGCGGAGTTGCGGCATGCGGCACGTCGGACGTTCTATCCGGCGGTGGCGGAGCTCGAGTCCGAGGCTGCCGAGGAGCTGGCTGGCGGGTAACTAGCGCGTCAGTAGCCGACGCGGACTTCGATGATGCGGCGGATGCCGCGGAGGTCGCGGTGGGCGGTAACGGTGGCGTTCTGGGGGTGGCCGAGCGCCTCGAGGAGGATGTCTTCGGCGAAGGGGGCCTGGCCTGCGCCGATTTCGATGAGGATGGCGTAGGCGTCGTCGACGAGGTGGGCGGGGAGCTGGGCGGCGAAGCGGCGGTAGAGATCGAGGCCGTCGTCGCCGCCATCGACAGCTAATTCTGGCTCGTGGGCGCGGATCTCGTCGGGAAGGGCTTCGTACTCCTCGGTGGGGACGTAGGGGAGGTTGGCGAGGACGATATCGAGCGGCTCGGTGAGTGGCTCGAGCATGTCGCCGGTGAGGAGGATGACGCGGTCGATGGGGCCGAGGCGCTTGCGGTTGTTGCCGGCCCACTCGAGGGCCTCGGTGGACTGGTCTACGGCGAACATCTTTGCAGCGGGGGCGTGGCGGGCGACGGAGATGGCGATGGCACCGCTGCCGGTGCCGATATCGGCGACGCGGACGAGGCGCTGGTGGCGAGGGTGCTCGCGGATGGCCTCGATGGCGGCTTCGACGAGGGTCTCGGTTTCGGGGCGAGGGATGAGGGCGCCTGGGCCGACCTGGAACATGAGTCCATAGAACTCGCGCTGGCCGAGGATGTAGGCGAGTGGTTCGTGGGCGAGGCGACGGATGAGGAGCTGCTGGAAGGCTTCGCGCGTGGCGGGGTCGGCGGGGTGGCCGCCGGCGGCGATGACGTGGACGCGATCGAGGTCAGCGGCACGGCCGTAGAGCAGCTCGACCTCGAGGCGTGCTTCGTCGAGATCTTCGGCGCCCTGGACTGCGAGCAGTTGCTCGGCGGCGTGCTGGATGAGGGCGCGGAGGGTCTGAGGTGGGGTCTCGGAGCTGTCGGTCACTCGGAGACCTCGGCCACCTCGGGGACATCGGTTACGGCTGAGACGTCAGGTGAGTCGGAGACGTTGAGTGCGCTGGAGGTTTCGGGCGCGCCGGACGCGCTGGAGGCTTCGCGCTGATCGAGGATTTCGTAGAGCACGAGTGATGCGGCGACGCCGAGGTTGAGCGAGTCGACCTGGCCACGCATGGGGATGGCGACGAGCTGGTGGCAGACCTGGCGCTGGACTTTGCTAAGGCCTTCGCGCTCGCTCCCCATGAGGAGGACGGTGCGCGAACCGTAGTCGGCTCCTCGGTAGGGAGTTTCGGCGTCGTCGGTGGCGCCGACGAGGGTGACGTTCTGTTCGCGGGTCCAGGCGACGAAGGCGGACCACTCGGCTCGGACGAGGTGGCGGGTGAAGATGGCGCCGGTGCTGGCGCGCATGGCGGTGGGCGCCCACGGATCGGCGGAGTCTTCGACGAGGATGATGCCGCGCGCGCCGATGGCGTCCGCGGTACGGAGGATGGTGCCGAGGTTGCCGGGATCGGCGACGGCGGTGAGGGCGATCCAGGTGTCGCCGTCCTCGAGTTCGAGCGAGCGGAGGGAGAGCCAACGCTGGCGGACGACGGCGGCGAGGCCTTGCGGGCCGTCGCGGTTGGAGAGCGACTTGAACACATCGGCGGTGAGGTCGAGGCGTTCGATGCCGCGCTTCTCTGCCTCGGCGACGGCTGCGAGGGCGTGGTCGCTGGTGAGGAGGCCCGGGGCAACGAGGAGGAGGGCGACGTCGCCCCACTCCGACTCGAGTGCACCGAGGACGGTGCGGATGCCCTCGACATAGGCGAGCCCTCGGGAGTCGCGCTCTTTGCGGCGCTGGAGGGAGCGGATGTCCTTGACTCGGGCGTTTGCCGTGCTGGTAATCATGGGTGGGGTGCCTCAAATCGGGGTGCGCCCGCGGGCGTGCTGAA
>JABIST010000037.1 GCA_018700215.1 Dehalococcoidia bacterium
CGGCGACAGATCGCCGTCGTTCCCCTCGCCGCGCTCGCCCGGACGCGGCACATACGCCGTCGCCAGCCCCGCCACCGCCGAGGCCCGCAGATCCCCCGGATGCGCCGCCACCATCATCGTCTGCTCCGGCGTCGTCCCCAGCAGCTTCAGCCCCGCGAGATACGCCTCCGCGTCCGGCTTGTAGTGACCGAGGAATTCACACGACATAATCGAATCCCACGACAACCCGTTGTGCTTCGAACTCTCCACCACCAACGAGAAACTGAGCACCGTCAGCACCGAGACCGTGAACCGGGTCCGCAGCCGCGGTAGCACGTCGCCGAAGTCGGACCACATCGGCAGCCGGTGCCAGACCAGGTTCAGCTCGTCGCGCCCCGCTGCATCCAGCTCGAACGGCGCGTGGGCGGGGACAACGATGTCCAGCGCGCGCCGATGAAGCGCGTCCGCGTTCTGCATCGGCAGCTCACCACTTCGCACCTGCCCCAGCCCGACGAACATCTCCCGGCGCCAGTCGTTCGCGAACTGCGCCGCGTCGACCTCGACGCCCTGCGCCGAGGCAAGCGCCGTCACCTCGTCCTTGATCCCGTGGTGCCAGTCGAACACCGTGCCGCCCACATCGAACGTCAGGTGAGTGATGCTGTCGAGGTCACGGGCCATGGTGCGCTCCTTCGAGGTCAGCTAGCTGAATAGCGAGATCGTACCTGCCCGGACGGGTGATCCGGCTCCCACTCAGTGCGTTAGCATCGACAGATGATGCGCTTCATGAGCAACAGTCGACCCGAGGGCTCCAAGAGCGACATCGGTCGCCGCGCCGTCGGCCTCTTCCACCCCTACCGTTGGCACGCTGCTGCCCTCTTCGCGCTTGTCGCCACCACCGTCGCCATCAGCCTCTACTCCCTTGTTGTCCTCGCCGGCCTCGTCGGCGAGATGACCTCCGAAGACGGCAACCGCAGCGGTCTGCTCCTGGGATTCTTCATCTATGGCGGCCTCATCGTCGCTGGCGCGCTGCTCAGCGTGGTCGAGTCCTATACCAACCAGATCATCGGCCAGGGCGTCATGCACCGGCTCCGCTCCAGCCTCCACGATCACCTCCAGCGCGTCTCCATCCGCTTCTTCACCTCCACCCGCACTGGCGAAATCCTCTCCCGCGTCGGTACCGATGTGAACGGCATCCAGCAGTCCGTCACCGGCACCTTCACGGACTTCCTCACCAACCTCCTCACCCTCGTCATCGCCTTCGGCATCATGCTCACCATCGAATGGCGTCTCGCCCTCGCCACGCTCGTCATCCTCCCGCTCTGGGTCTACCCCACCATCCGCGTCGGCCAGGCCATGCGCCGTCTCATGCGCGAATGGCACGACGAGATGGGTGACATGACCGCCCAACTCGAAGAGACACTCTCCGTCTCAGGCTCCATGCTCGTGAAATCCTTCGGCCGCGCCGACCACGAACGCGAAAAGTTCGAGCAGTCGAATGACAACCTGCGGTCGCTCTCGATCCGCCGCATGATGGCCGGCCGTTGGTTCAACATGGGTACCGGCCTCTTCGGCGCACTCATCCCCGGCGTCGCCTACTGGTACCTCGGCGGCCTGGTCATCGATGGAGATATGTCCGTCGAGCAGGTCGTCGCCTTTGCCATGCTCGCCCAGCGCGTCTTCGGACCCTTCGCCTCCATCGCCCGCATCAACACCACCATGCTCTCCTCACTCGCCCTCTTCGAACGCATCTTCGAGTACCTCGATCTCCCCGTTGAAGTCGACGAACGCCCCAGCGCCCACCGCGTCGAGCACTCCCGCGGTCAGCTCGCCTTCGAGGGCGTTAACTTCGCCTACGTCGACGAACGCAACGTCCTCGACGATGTCTCTTTCGAGGTCGCCCCAGGCTCCATGCTCGCCCTCGTCGGACCCTCCGGCGCCGGCAAGACCACCGTCACCTACATGCTCCAGCGCTTCTACGACCCGCAACGCGGCACCATCCGCCTCGATGGCCACGACCTCCGCGATCTCACGCTCGACTCGATCAGCGACGCCGTCGGCACCGTCATGCAGGACACCTACCTCTTCCACAGCTCGCTCGCAGACAACATCCGCTACGGCCGCCTCGATGCCCCCAACGACGAGGTCAACGCTGCCGCCACCGCCGCCGGTCTCGATGAGCTACTCGAGCGACTGCCAGACGGTCTCGATACCGTGGTCGGCGAACGCGGCTACCGTCTCTCGGGCGGCGAGAAGCAGCGCGTCGCCATCGCCCGCGCCGTCCTGAAGGATCCGCCGGTACTGATTCTCGATGAGGCCACAGCCTCGCTCGACTCACGCCTCGAGCGCGTCATCCGAGAGGCAATGGAGAAGCTCGCCGCCGGACGCACCACTGTCGTGATCGCCCACCGGCTCTCCACCGTGCTCGCCGCCGACCAGATCTTGGTGCTCGACAATGGTCGAGTCGTCGAGCGCGGTCGCCACAGCGAACTGCTCGCCCTCGGTGGCCTCTACTCCACCCTCTACGAAGAGCAGTTCCGCGAGGGCCAACTCGCCCTCGAGGAAGCCGAAGCCGCCACGAAGACCGGCGAAGCCGTGGCCGGGAGTTGAGCCACCAATGAATGCCGTATTCAGCGGCAGCCGCGCGATCGCCGGTTTCGCCTTCGGGCTCTACTGCCGGCTCAGCACGCTGATGTTCGGGCGCGTCTAGTCAGACCTCGGTCGCCGGCTACTCAACCACCAGGTAGTACGCGCCCGTCTCCAGCCGGTACACGTCGTTGACGTTCACCAGGTAGCGCGCTGTCTTCGGTGCCGTGAACTCAATCAGCGAGGACAGCCCGAACGGTCCACCACCGCTGTCGTCGTCGTGGCCCAGCTCTGCGCCTGGGTTATCCGCCAGGTCCACATAGATCTCCGGATCGAACATCACCGAGTCAACGAGAATCGAAACCGTCTCCCCCTCCGTCAGATCGATCTCGTAGTAGTCCAGGTCGCCCGCGTAGTCCATGTTGCCCACGTAGGTCTGCCCACGCTGAAGCAGCCGCGTGTCGTCCGGGTCCACCAGTGTCGCCAGCGGGGAGGAGGACTCGATCACCACGCTCGTCGGTGCCAGGTCGAACTGGCCCACCCGAACCACGAACGGCGCGCCGAAATCAGTGTCCACGGTCCCGAACTCTTCGCCGGTCAACCCGTCGTCCACCTCGTAGATCGTGTCGCCCCAGGCATCGGTCACCGCGAAGAAGATGTCGCTCTCGCTCGTCACCGAAATCGAGACCGGCCCGCTCGTCTCCGGAATCACGAACCCGCGTTCGTCGTAGTAGTTCTCCAGCGTCAGCTCCACCGTGCTGAGCGTTCCGCTCGTCGGTACCCCGCGGTCGCTCAGCGTGTCGTCGCCGCCGCCCGCGCTCAGCAGCTCAATTCGGCTCTGCACGTCTGGGCCAGACAGCGCCAGCCCGAACGCCTGATCTCCGAACGAGAAGCCCGAGAGCCCCACCACTTCGCCCGCCGATGAGACCAGCGCCCCGCCGCTCTGACCGCCGGTGATCGATGCGTCAGTCTGTACGTACGTCACTGCCGCCTGCTCCCACTCGCGGAAGCGAGAGAGCACGCCGCGGCTGACCGTCGGCTGCGGGAACCGCTCGGTCTCCGCCGGGTAGCCGATCAGGAACAGCTCCGTCCCCACCGGGAACGACCGCGGGTCGCCAAACGTCAGCGGCGCAATTCCGTGCCCCGCCGGTAGTTCAATAATCGCCAGATCGGTCATCAGATCCCACGCCACCACCGGCGCATCTGGGAACTCGGTACCGTCCGGAAACACAACTCGCACTGACTCGAACGGCCAGACCACGTGGGAGTTGGTGATCAGTCGGCGCTCATCCAGCAAGATGCTGCTGCCGGTCCCCGTCGGAGTCTCGACGAACGCGATCCCCGGCGAAACCGCCGCGAACACCGCGTCCGGCGCCAATCCGCCGTTGCCATTGCTAGCCGTCGCTGTCGCCGTCGCCGTCGGAGCAACCGTCGAGGTCAGCTCAACCACCGCTGTCGGCGTCGCCGTCGGTTCGTCGCTGCCGCCACATGCGACAGCAAACGCCGTCAGCCCGCTCGCAAGCAGTGTGATCCAGATCCGTGACATAGCTTCCCCCCGAGTCCGTTCGGAAGAGCTTCGGTGCGTCGTGCGGCGTTCCCTATTAGGTGATCGCCCGATCAGGATCGTGGAGTGAGCAGTCCCTGCTAACCGCCGTAGTTCAGCCCCAACTCCTTCAGCGTCAGCCCCTCCGGCCCTTCGGCACGCAGGCCAACATCGGTCACCTCCGCGATCACCACATGATCGTAGCCCTGCTCCACCGTCTGCACCAGGCGAAGGTCTGCCCACGCCGGGGTGTCCGTTAGCACCGGCGCTCCCGAGGGCGCTCGCTCCACCGGCACCCGCGCGTCCTTCGTCACGAACTCGTCGCCCTCCAGCGGCGCATCGCCAAAGAACGCGAATGCCAGGCTGCCCTGCCCGGTGCCCAGGAACGACAGTGCGAACGAGCCGCCCGCCTTGATGTTCGCCAGCGTCGTCGTCCCGTCTTTCACCCCCATCGCCAACAGCGGCGGGTCGAACGAGGTCTGCGTCACCCAGTTCACCGTGCCCGCGCCCACGCTGTCGCCGTCCACCGCGCTCAGCACGTACAGGCCGTACGGGATCAGCCTCAGCGTCGTCTTCTTTGCATCTGCGTCCATGTCGCCCCCTTGGTGTTCGCTTACGCGGGAGCATACCGTTACTGCAGGGCCGTGGTCAGCCCAGCCGAGGAGACGGCGATGGATGCGAACGACCTCTTGCTGTGGCTCCTACTCTTCGCAATCGCCTACAGCATGAACATCGTGCCCGTCCTCGGCCCGCCCGTCTGGACCGTCGTCGCCTTCTTCGTCGTCCAGTTCGAATTGCCGCTGCTCCCCACGGCGATCGGCGCC
>JABIST010000113.1 GCA_018700215.1 Dehalococcoidia bacterium
CCACATCCTCCAGTCCATGCACACCTGGCTCGTCGAAGTCGATGGCATGCGCATCGTCGTCGATACCGGCATCGGCAACGACAAAGACCGCGAAGGCGGCGGCTTCGAAGGCTGGCACATGCGCAACGGCCCCTACCTCGAAGAACTCGCCGAGGCCGGCGCACCCGCCGACCAGGTCAACGTCGTCCTCAACACCCACCTCCACGGCGACCACGCCGGTTGGAACACCAAGTGGGTGAACGGCGCCTGGGCCCCCACATTCCAGAACGCCCGCTACCAACTCGTCGACCGCGAATGGACCTACTGGAGCGAACTCCCCGAGCCGCCCGACATCATCGAGGACAGCGTCCGGCCGGTCGTCGAAGCCGGCCTCGTCGATCTCGTCGCGCCCGACCACCGCGTCTCAGACTCCGTCTGGCTCGAACCCAGCCACGGCCACTCCCCCGGCCACGTCTGCGTCCGCATCAGCTCCGCCGGCCAGGACGCCGTCATCCTCGGCGACCTCATGCACTCCCCCATCCAGTGCGCCGCCCCCGAACAAGCCCCACCGCTCGACCGCGACCCCGCCCCAGCTCGCGAGGCCCGCGCCGCCTTCCTCGAGCGCTACGCCGATACCAACACCGTCGTCCTCGGCACCCACTTCCACACCCCGGCCACCGGCCTCATCCGCCGCGAAGGCACCGCCTACCGCTACGACGTCGTCGACAAAGCACCCTGAGGCGAACCAGAACCCGCTCGACGCTGGCGCGAACTGCTCCACCACTCCTACGATCGACTTCCCACCATCGAACACGACACACTCGTCGACCTGGAGCACCCGTGACCCCTCGCGTACTGGCACGCCTCGCCCCCCTGCTCGCCCTCGCCGCCGTCGCCCTGCTCGCCGCCTGCGGCGGTTCCGATGGCGACGCCACCCCCGTCGTCACCTTCGAGGGCACGGACGGCGCATCCCTCTTCGCACAGGCCTGTGCCGGCTGCCATGGCGAAGACCTCACCGGCACTGACCAGGGCCCGCCCTTCCTCCACGCCTTCTACGTCCCCGGCCACCACGGCGACGCCGCCTTCTTCCTCGCCGCCCAACGAGGTGTCCGCTCCCACCACTGGAACTTCGGCGACATGCCCCCCGTCGAGGGCATCACCCAGGAGCAAGTCACCGCCATCGTCGCCTTCGTCCGCGAACAGCAGCGCGCCGCCGGCATCGAATAGCCCCGCCGAAGCAGCGAATCTTTTGACTCGACTGGACTTCCTCGTCTGATCTGCTATCTTCTTCGTACCCCCTCCCGGGGGGTATGGGTTTCTGAGAGGCGAATCACAATGGCACACGAACACCACGGCGAGCACAGCACCGCCACCCACGGCGAACCCGCGGCCCACGAGACGCCCGCCGATCCCGGTGAGCACGGCTCGCACGCCGCCCACGACACTCACGAGGGCCATGGCGCCCCCGCGGCTCATGACGCCCACGCGGGTCACGACAAGCACGCCGGACACGGTGCCCACGGCGAGATGTTCAAGCAGCGCTTCTGGGTCTCCCTCCTCCTCTCAATCCCCGTCCTCATCTTCAGCACCACCATCCAAGGCTGGCTCAACTTCTCCCCGCCCGCCTTCACCGGCGACGAATGGGTCGCGCCGCTCTTTGGCACCGCCATCTTCATCTACGGCGGCCCAGTCTTCCTGCAGGGCGGCTGGCAGGAGGCCCGCTCGCGCCAGCCCGGCATGATGCTGCTCATCTCCCTCGCCATCAGCGTCGCCTTCGTCGCCAGCGTCCTCAGCCTCTTCGATGTCTTCGAACTCGAATTCTGGTGGGAACTCGCCGGCCTCATCGTCATCATGCTCCTCGGCCACTGGCAGGAGATGCGCGCCCTCGGCCAGGCCAGCGGCGCACTCGATGCACTCGCCGCACTCCTCCCCGACGAAGCTGAACTCGTCACCCCCGAGGGCACCACCACCGTCCCCGCCCACCAGCTCGCCACCGGCGACGTCGTCCTCGTCCGCCCCGGCGCACGCGTCCCCGCCGACGGCGAAATCATCGAGGGCACCGCCGAGTTCGATGAATCGATGCTCACCGGCGAGTCCCGCCCCGTCGCCCGCGAACCCGGCGACCGCGTCGTCGCCGGCGCAGTTGCCGAGGGCGCATCCGTCCGCATCCGCATCGAAGCCGTCGGCGATCAGACCGCCCTCGCTGGCATCCAGCGCATGGTCCGCGATGCCCAGGCATCCAACTCCAAAGCCCAGGCCCTCGCCGACCGCGCCGCCGCCGCCCTCTTCTACGTCGCCATCGTCGCCGGCCTCGCCACCTTCATCGCCTGGACCATCGCCGGTGACCCCGGCCGCGGCCTCATCCAGATGGTCGGCGTGCTCGTCATCGCCTGCCCCCACGCCCTCGGCCTCGCCATCCCGCTCGTCATCGCGCTCGCCACCGGCCTCTCCGCTCGCGCCGGCCTGCTCGTGAAGGACCGCCTCGCCCTCGAGCGCATGCGTAACATCCAGGTCGTGCTCTTCGATAAGACCGGCACCCTCACCGCCGGTCGCCCCGCCGTCACCGGCACTGTTGCGGTCAATGGCGACGAAGCCGCCCTCCTCGCCCTCGCCGCCGCCGTCGAGTCCGACTCCGAGCACCCACTCGCCCGCGCCATCGTCACCGCCGCCGCCAAACGCGGGCCGATTCCCGCCGCCACCGGCTTCCGCGCCGACCCCGGTCGCGGCGCCTTCGCCACCGTCGATGGTGTCGAGGCCAGCGTCGGCGGCCCCGCCCTCCTCCGCGATGGCGCGTTCGAGACCCCCGCATCCCTCGACGCCCCCACGCG
>JABIST010000359.1 GCA_018700215.1 Dehalococcoidia bacterium
GTGGTGAACAGCGCGACCAGCCTCGTGGCGACCAGCGCAACGAACAGCGCGACCAGCCTCGTGGCGACCAGCGCAACGAACAGCGCGACCAGCCCCGTGGCGACCAGCGCAATGAACAGCGCGACCAGCCTCGCGGCGATCGTGACGACCGCGGTGACCGCAGCGGCCCCCGCTCACGTGGTGGACGTGGTGGCGGACGCGACGGTGGCGGACGCGACGGTGGCAACCGCGATGGCGGCAACCGCGAGCAGCGACGTGGCCGCGAGCCTCGTGACCCCAGCACCATCACTGCAGTCGATTCCGCCGATGAGATCCGTGTCCCCGGGGCCCCGTCGGACCTCCCCGCCTCGATCAAATCTGATCCCGAGGACGAGGTCGATCTGTTCGGCAGCACGCTCCGCGACCTGCTCGTCATCCTCGGGCTCTCCGAAACCAGCATCACCGCACGCGACCCGGAGACCCCGGGCGACGGCGTCGGCCTGATCTCTCAGGTCTTCGACGTCTTCGGTGAGAACGACGAGATCTCCGACGAACTCGCCGTCCTCATCGGCCGCCGTGGCGAAACGCTCAACGCGCTCCAGTACCTGCTCAACGTCCTCGTCTCCAAGCACACCGATGGCGACCTCGTCTTCTCGGTGGACATCGAGGGCTACCGCAGCCGCCGCGAACGCACCCTCGTCGACATGGCTCACGAAATCGCCGCCGAGGTTCGTGCCACCGGCGACGTCATCACCCTCGAGCCCATGCCGGCCGCCGAGCGACGTATCATCCACCTCATCCTCGAGTCGGAGGAGGGCATCACCACCGAGAGTGTCGGCCGAGGCACCGACCGCCAGGTCGAGGTGATGCCTGACTAGACGCGACCAGACCTGACCAGAGCGGCGATTGCCACACAGCATCGCCCGTAACCAGGGAGTAGTAGTGACCGGATCGCTTCCAGAGCCCGTGCTTCTGGTCGGTCCGGTCACCATCGACGAGATCGCAGGTGAACGACGGCTCGGTGGCGTGGTCAGCTACGCCGCCTCCGTCGTCTCCGCCTTCGGCCTCCGCGCTCGCATCCTCACCATCGCCAGCCCCGACACTGACCTCTCCCCGCTCGCCGCTCACGACCTCCACGTCGTCGAAGACAGCGCCACCCTCACCTTCTCCTTCAACCAAACTTCCGAAGGCCGCCAGCTCACCGCACTCGCCCGCCCCTCCCGCGCCCTCACTGCCGAAGACCTCCCCAGTGCCTGGCGCTCCCCCCACACCTTCATCCTCGGGACCCTCATCGAGGATGACATCGACCTCGAATCGTTCGCACCACTCGTCCGCTCCGCCAGTAGAACCGGAATCGCTACCCAGGGCCTCCAGCGCCATGCGACACCAGTCGTCACCCGTGGCCCGTTACAGAACCTCAGCTCCCTCCTCCCCCTCTGTACTCCCGCCACCTCGCTGTTTCGCTCGGAACGAGAAGCCTCCTACTGGACCCCAGACCAACTCGCCGCCGTCGTCAACACCGGCGTCCGCATCGTCACCACCCACGGCCAGCGCGGCGCCGAGGTCCAGCTCCGTGACGAGCACCTCCAGATCCCGCCGGTCGTCTTCGAATCTGAAATTGATTCCACCGGTGCCGGGGATATCTTCGCGTCCGCGTTTATACTCGCACTGGACGAAGGTGACGCCGCCGCCGGCCGTTTGGCCGCCGCGTTCTCCGCCGCCTCCGTCGCACATCGCGGACCCGGCCCGCTCCCCATCCGGGCAGAAATCGAACGGCGCCTCGCCGCAGCGGCGATCGTCGGTGATGATGTCCACTCAGGAGCGCCCAATTGAGCGTCGTCTTCGCACTCGCAAATCAGAAAGGCGGCGTCGGTAAAACGACGACAACCGTATCGCTCGCCGCTGCCCTCGCCGCCCGTGGCCAGCGCGTCCTCGTCGTCGATGCCGATCCCCAGGCCAACGCCACCTCCGCCCTCGGCGCTCGTGCCCTGGACTCCGGCGCGCTCTACGAATCGCTCGTGGACGAAGCTCCCCTCCTCCCCGCCATCCAACCCACCGTGACGCCCGGCGTCTCCATCGTCCCCACCAGCCCCGCCCTCGCGGGCGCCGAAGTCGAACTCGTCTCCGTCATGGCCCGCGAATTCCGCATGAAGCGCGCACTCGAAACCGTCCGCGACCACTTCGATATCATCCTCATCGATTGCCCCCCCTCGCTCGGCCTCATCACCGTCAACGCCCTCGCCGCCGCGGACGAAGTCATCATCCCCGTACAGTGTGAGTACTTCGCCCTCGAAGGCCTCAGCCATCTCTCCAACACCGTTGAACTCGTGCAGCGCAATCTCAACCCCAATCTGAAACTGCGCGGTGTACTGCTCACCATGTATGACGCTCGTACTAATCTGTCACGTGAGGTTGAAGCGGAGGTTCGTCGCCATTTCCACAACACCTTCAGGGCCGTCATCCCCCGTTCCATCAGGCTCTCCGAAGCTCCCAGCCACGGCGCACCCGTCCAGCAATACGACCCCGCTTCCGCCGGTGCCATCGCCTACAACCAATTTGCCGATGAACTCCTCGCCCAGATCAACACCGGCCTCCCCGTCTCCGGAGGTGCCCATGGCGCGTAAACACGCCCTCGGGCGCGGCCTCTCCGCCCTCATCCCAGACTCCCCCATTTCCGATGGCCCCGCCCCCGCTTCCGCGGACCCGTCCGCGCCTGTACCCGGCGTCCCCGCCACCCCTGGTGCCCCCGGCGCCCCGGCTACCCCTGGCGCCCCCGGCGCCCCGGCTACTGAAGTCTTGATCGATCGCATCGAGCCCAACCCCCAGCAGCCCCGCACCATGTTCAAGGAAGATCAGCTCCAGGAACTCGCTGACTCCATCCGCGAGCACGGCATCATCCAACCGCTGCTCGTCTCCCAGCAGTCCGGCGGCCTCTACCAGCTCATCGCCGGTGAACGCCGGTGGCGCGCCGCTCGCCTCGCCGGGCTCGAACGCGTCCCCGTCACCGTCCGCCAGACCACCCCACAAGAACTCCTCGAACTCGCCATCATCGAGAACGTTCAGCGCGCAGACCTCTCCCCGCTCGAAGAAGCCGCCGCCTACCAGCGCCTGATCGACGACTTCAACCTCACCCAGCAGCAGGTCGCCCAGCGCGTCGGCCGCTCCCGCACCGCCGTCGCCAACACCGTCCGCCTGCTCGACCTCCCCACAGAGCTGCGCGACTCCCTCGCCGCCGGCGACATCTCCGAGGGGCATGCACGCGCACTCCTCGGCGCACCGGACACCCAGCCAATGCTCGATGCCTGGCGCAGCGTCGTCGCTGGCGCACTCAACGTCCGCCAGACCGAGCAGCTCGTCCGCAAACTCCGCGATCCCGCACCCGAAACCGAAGCCGCTCTCGACCAGGCCGTCACCGCCGTCGCCGACCCCGGCTCACGAGGCCCTGTCGTCGTCACCGAGGGCATCGCCGCATCCCTCCAGCGCGCCCTCGGCACCAAGGTCACACTCCGTCGCGCCCAGGACGGCTCCGGCAGCATGACCATCCACTTCTACAGCGACGAAGAACTCGACGGCATTCTCGAACGTCTCCTGGATGAGGAAGCCATATGACCATCGCCCAGCGCATCGCCGAACTCGGCATCACCCTCCCAGAGCCCGCGCCCGCCGGCGTCTACCGCGCCGCCATCCGCACCGGCAACCAGATCTACATCGCCGGCCAGCTCCCCATGCGTGACGGCGCGCTCGTCCACCCCGGCCACCTCGGCGACAACGTCACCGTCGAGCAAGGCGCCGAGGCCGCGCGCGTCTGCGCCATCAACGCCCTCGGTGCCACCCACGCCCTCCTCGGCTCGCTCGAGGATCTGCGCATCATCCGCGCCGTCGGCCTCGTCGCCGCCACCCCAGACTTCACCCAGCACCCCTCCGTCATCAACGGCGCCAGCGAGTTCCTCAAAGAGCTCTTCGGCGATGAACGTGGCGTCGGCACCAGAGTCGCCTTCGGGGTAGCATCATTGCCCCTCGGCTCATCCGTTGAATTCGAACTGCTCCTGGAGATCTACTGATGTCGCGAATCGATTTCGTAACCGGCGCTCCTGAAAAGTACATGCCCATGGTCCAGGAACTCACCCTCCTCCCCAACCGCGTCGAACCCCTCCTCGCCGGCCACGCCGCACGAGACCTCCAGAA
>JABIST010000039.1 GCA_018700215.1 Dehalococcoidia bacterium
CCTGTCGCAAGGCTAGCGATAGTCGGCGAAGGGTGAAGCGACGGCTTATGGCTCTGGATCCCGAACAGCAGGCGCGCGTTGAGATTGACCGGCAGCTCGCGCAGGCGGGCTGGGTGGTGCAGGACCGCGACGAGGCGAATCTCTATGCGGCGCGTGGGGTGGCGATCCGCGAATTCCCGATGAAGAGCGGCCATGGGTTCTCGGATTACCTGCTGTTTGTTGACGGGCAGGCGGTCGGGGCACTGGAGGCGAAGAAGGTTGGAACGACGCTATCCGGCGTCGAACCGCAGGGTGAGATGTATTCCGAAGGGCTCCCGGACGCGCTGGACGCGCCGGTGCGGCCGTTGCCATTCATCTATCTGAGCACGGGGACGGAGACGGGGTTCTTCAACGGGCTCGATCCGGAGCCGCGGAGCCGGCGGCTGTATACGTTCCATCGGCCGGAGACGCTGGCGGAGTGGCTGGCGGCCGAGTCGCTGGGTGAGTGGGCCGCGATGGAGGTGGAGCCTTCGATTGCGGAGACGCCGAGCAACTATCTAACGCGACCTTCGACGCTGCGTTCTCGGCTGCGGGAGATGCCGCCAGCGGAGTTGCCGGGGATGTGGCCGAACCAGATTCAGGCGGTGCGAAATCTGGAGGAGTCGTTCGCGGCGGACCGGCCGCGTGCGCTGATTCAGATGGCGACGGGGAGCGGCAAGACGTACAGCATCGAACTGTGGGAGACGGGCGGCGGAGCCGCGCTGGCGACGCTGGCGAGCGGTGTGACGCTGACCCCGGAGGTTGGGACCGTGGTGTCGGTGACGTGGGACGCGTCGCTGCTGGGGACGGCGGACGGGTCCGCGGTGGAGCTGCGGATTGTTGGCACGGCCTCGGTGGATCGATCGGTGGAGGTCGGTGCTGTCGAGTGGGGTGCGCGGGTGCCGGCGAGTGGCGCGGATCTGTACTTCTTGCGAGCTCGGTACTACGACCCGGCGCAACTGATCGAACGCTGGCGCGCAGAGGGGGCGGTTCATCGGGCGCGATCCGATCGAGTTTGCGCAGCGGTATGCGTACGCGGGGAATAATCCTGTGGCGTTTACGGATCCGAGTGGGTTGGAGGCCCAAGGGTCCAGTTGTTATTACAACTACACCTTCAATCCGTTGCCGTCGGACCTGTTCCTCTCGTCGACGTGGTGTAACACCTATGGCCCGTCTGTAGCCGGTCGTGTTGGGAGTGCAATCTCTGGAGCCTACGGCACGTCGGTAGACGCATGGGCACAAAGTAATGCCGCGCGGACGGACACATATCAAGCAGCGGGGGACCGCGTGTACCGTAGCCTAGACCAAGGCGGCGACGCTGGTCTCAGGAACGCGGAGGCGCAACTGGCATTGGCCGGTGCGGTGTCCAGCGGGGCGACACACTACGCGGACCGGGTGATGTACTACAACCAGTTCGGTCAGACGGCGCAGGAGGTCGAGGCTCAGAAAATCCTCGAAGCCCACGTCTATCGGCCCACCTACGAGTACGCGAGGAGCAGGTCTCCATCGTGCTACTTCTTCACAGGCCTCAACACGTTAGCGTCAGGGATGATGTTGGAACCGCGGATGACCGGGCCGGGATATCAACTGTTCCTGCTAGTTTCAGAGCCAATGGCAACGTCGTGCAGTGATTAACGGTGATGAACATGGGCGATACTTGGCGGCAATCAGCGGTCATCGTCAGAATCGTGATCTCCGCGGGATTCACCATCATGATGGTGTCCGCGATCTGGTCGTTCGCAAAGGGGGAATGGGAACTATTGCCTTGGCTGGTAGGGGCGCTTCTCTATCTCGCATGGGTGTTCGGGCCCCTGGAAGCGCTTAGGAAAAGGATGACCCGTCGGCTGTCCGGAGCTCAGACACAGGCGGTAGCTGTGCTTGCGCTCGCCGGCTACTGGATTTGGAGATTCGTCGTCGATGACGATGCCTCGGTCTATCTGGGAGCTGGAATCTTCGTTCTCGTGATCTGGCTCATCAGGATGGTGATAACTCAGGGCTGGTCACGGCGGCCTGATTAGCACTCGTGAGTAGTGTGACGCTGACCTCGGAGGTTGGGGCCGTGGTGTCGGTGACGTGGGATGCGTCGCTGCGTGATCGAAAGGTGGGTGGTTCGTCGAGGGGTGGGGTGGTGGATCTGCGGGCACGGGCGGGGATTGTGGTGGAGCTGCGGATCGTTGGTACCGCCTCGGTGGATCGATCGGTGGAGGTCGGTGCAGTCGAGGGTGGGCGGTGGCGGGGATGCGAATTGGGCGACGGCGCTGGGGAACACGGAGGTGCGGACTGGCTTCGCGACGCCATCGGATGATCCGGTGACGGGGGCGGACTTGCAGGAGTTCCGGGTGTTGCTGCGGAAGGGTGCGGTCATGTCCTCGAGCGCTGGCGCGCGGGGGCGGGGACTGACCTGACCTACG
>JABIST010000095.1 GCA_018700215.1 Dehalococcoidia bacterium
CGGCATATTGTTCATCCGTCGATCAATCCTACCCAGCACTGCATACAGATTACTTTGTGCAATCTGCGACCGATACCGTTTCGTATCAGGGTCCAATCGATGACGCTTGCGATAGGACAGCACCGTCCAAATCAAAAAGCCTAGAATCAACACAAGTGCCACATTCACTGCAAAGGAAACAATCTGATAACGCCGGGTGCGGCACTCCTTCAGGGCATTGCGGAGTGTTTCCGCTGCCCCCGCTTCAATCAGTGCTGGACGTGTCACACTGCTCGTGCTAGCAGCCTGACCCAATGACAAAGGTGTTGAATACATATGACTGCATAATCTATAGCCAATAACATCGGCTGCCTACTGTAGAACTATGTCCGCGCCACCCGCCAGCGCCGGCCAGACCAGCGGCAGCGTCACGCTGCGGAACGTCCGCCAGCGCGACAGCCCCAGCGTGTACGCGACGCCCTCGAAGCGTGGGTCCATCGCACTGAAGCCCGCGTAGGCGGCGCGGATGTAGTACGGCGCCGCCACAAAGAGCTGCGCCATCACCACCGCCGCCGTCGTCAGCGACAACGTGATCCCCGCCTCCGCCAGCGGGTCACCCAGGTAGCTTCGCCTCCCGAAGACCGTGAGCAGCGCAATCCCCGATACCACCGGCGGCAGCACCAGCGGCAAGTCCAGCAACGTCGCCGCCAGCCGTGCCCACGAGGCCTGACTCGCCGCCAGCAAATACGCCAGCGGTGTCCCCAGCAGCACCGCCAGTACCAGCGTCAGCGTCGAGCTGAACAACGACAGCCGCAGTGCATCCCACGTCGTGCTGCTCCCCAGCTCCGCCGCCACATCGCCATCGGTCAGCGCGAACCAGATCAGTCCCAGCAGCGGCAGCAGAAAGAACGCGCCAAACAGCCCCGGCAGCACCACCCACGCCCGCTGAACAGTCACCGCGCCGCCTCGAACCCGGCGCGCGCTAGCATTGCCTGCGCCTCGTCACTACCGAGGAAGTCGAGCAGCGCGTCGGCACCTGGTCTCGCCTCGGCGATCACGGCACCCACGTACTCGTTCGTTGACACATCCAGCTCTGCGGGAAGCTCAATCGATCGCACGTGCATCGCCGCAGCCAGATCGGTGCGATACACGAACGCCGCATCCACCTCACCCAGCTCCACGCGGGACAGCGCCACCCGCACGTTTGGGTCCTCGGTTGCGACATTTGCGAGGATCGCCGCCGCCAGCTCCGGGTTCAGCCCGTCGAGTGCTGCTCGCGTCAGCGCCCCCACCGGCACATCCGGCGCCCCGATCGCGATCCGCACTCCCGGTTTCGCAAGATCCTCGACGCTCGCCATCGGCGAGTCGTCGGGTACGACGATCACCAGCCGGTTCGCCGCGAACACAGTCGAGCGCTCCACGCGCCCGGCCGCTTCAATCCGGGTCATCTGCTCAAGGTTTGCCACGAGAAACAGATCCACTTCGGCACCCAGCTCGATCTGCGTCGCCAGCGCCTGCGATCCGCCGTACTGCGTCACGAACGTTGGTCGATCGTCGAGTCTGTCGGCGTAGGCATCGAGTAGCTCCGGCAGTACGTCCTGAAGCGACGAGGCGGCGAAGATGCGGATCTGCGTCTCGTCGCTGCCGCACGCGCCCAACAGCAGGGCGACCGTCGTGGTCAGCCCCAGCACTGCAACGACCACGGCGCGGCGCACGATCACGACTGCGGTGGCCTCCCGATCGACGCGAGCGTAGCACCGCGCCGAAGCGTGGTCATCGCGCCCGCGCGCGCCCGCCGCTCGCGACGTACGATGAGATCTAGCGGGAGGCGCTGGTGCTCATCAACGTGGCAACGCTTGTGCAAGAGCACGTCGGTAGCTCGCGTGACGTCGATATCGTCGACGAACCGATCTCGCTACCCGAGTTCGACTACCAGCGCGTGGTCAACGGCCATGCACGGCTAATTTGCACGGAACGAGGCGTGCTCGTCACCGCCAACGTCACGCTCACCGCGCCGCAAGAGTGCGCCCGCTGCCTCCAGCCCTTCGAACAACCGCTCGAGTTCGGATTCGACGAAGAATTCGTACTCAGCATCCCGCATCCGCTAACCAGGGAGTTGCCAGACCATGATCAGGAAGACTTCCTGATCGACGACCATTGGCATCTCGACCTCAGCGAGGCTGTCCGGCAATATGAACAGTCTGCGGTACCACTGGTGCCGCTCTGCCGATCGGACTGTCCGGGCTTTGCGCCCGAGGTATCCGCAACCACCGCTAGCGACACCACCGACCGGTGGTCCGCGCTGGCTGGGCTCGCGGCCCAACTGCACGAGGAGGAAACAGATGGCGCTTCCCAAGCGTAGGACGCCCAAGGCCAAGCGCAATTCGCGCCGCAGCCACGACCGAGTTGCGATGCCGAACCTGGTTCGCGACCCAGCCACCGGTGGCTGGAAGGTCAACCACACCGCAGGCGGCGAACGAGACCGCAAGGGACGCCCGATCGAGGAAGACCTCGAGTTCGGCGAGGGTCAGGACTAATCGCGTCAGGCGCACTCGCGCCACGCGGTGACAGCTATGCCTGATACCCCCATCCAAGATCTGCCCCTCGATCCCACCGTCGCCTGGGTCTTCCCCGGCCAGGGTGCTCAGCACGTCGGCATGGGTGCCGACCTCGCCGATCAGTCCGCCACCGCCCGTGCGGTGTTCACCGCGGCTGACCAGGCACTCGGTATCTCCCTCTCCCAGATCTGCTTCGAGGGCCCCGAGGACGAACTGACCCGCACCGTCAACACGCAGCCGGCCATCGTCACCCACTCGGTCGCTGCTCTCGCCACTGCCATCGAGACCGGCGCGATTACCTCGCGTCCGGCCTTTGTCGCTGGCCACTCGCTTGGCGAGTACGCCGCGCTGGTCGCTGCCGGTGCCGTCGGATTCGACGATGGCGTCCGCCTCGTTCGAGAGCGCGGTCGCCTCATGCAGGAAGCCTGCGATGCAGAGCCCGGCACCATGGCCGCAATCCTCGGCCTCGACCCGGCGGCACTCCAGCCGATCTGCGACGAACACGACGCCTCCATCTGCAACATCAACGCCCCCGGCAACATCACTATCGGCGGCACCCTCGCCGCCGTCGAAGCCGCCTCCGCTGCGGCCTCCGAGGCCGGTGCCACCCGCGTCGTGCCACTCACCGTCTCCGGTGCGTTCCACACCCCGCTGATGGCCGGCGCTGCCCAGGGACTACGCGGCGCACTTCAGGGTGTCTCGTTCGCGGAGCCGCGCATGCCGGTCATCTCCAACGTCTCCGCCACCCCAATCACCGATCCCAGCCGCTTCGCCGCCGAACTCGTCGATCAGGTCACCATGCCAGTCCTCTGGGCTGACTCCGTCGCCGCCATGCAGGCCGCCGGCGTGACCACCCTGATCGAATTCGGTCCGGGCCGCGTCCTCGGCGGGCTCGCCCGTCGCATCGACCGATCGCTCGAGACTCGCAACATCGGCACCGCCGAAGACCTGGCTCCCGAGGACGGGGCGTCCGAAGCATGACCGACACGCCGATCACCCAGAGCGAGCTGTTCTCCCTCAAAGGACGCTCCGCCATCATCACCGGCGGCGGCCGCGGCATCGGTCGTGCCATCGCCACGGAGCTGGCTCGCGCTGGCTCCAACCTCGTCATCACTTACCGCGCCAACTCCTCCCTCGCCGAAGCCGCCGCTCACGAGCTCCGCGCCTTCGGCGTCGGCTGCCAGGTCGTCAAGGCCGACGTCCGCGAAGGCGCCGACCTCGATCGCGTCGTCAAGGAATGCCAGCAGGCCTTCGGCACCGTAGACATCCTCGTCAACAACGCCGGCATGACCTCTGACAACCTCGTCATGCGCATGACCCAGGACGCCTGGGACCAGGTGATGGACACCAACCTCAGAGGCACCTTCCTCGCTACCAAGGCCGCGCTCCGCCCCATGGTTCGCCAGCGCTGGGGTCGCATCATCAACATCACCTCCGTCGTCGGCCAGTCCGGTAATCCCGGACAGGCCAATTACGCCGCCGCCAAGGCCGGCATCATCGGCTTCACCCGCTCGCTCGCCCTAGAGGTGGCCGGACGCGGCATCACC
>JABIST010000361.1 GCA_018700215.1 Dehalococcoidia bacterium
GCCGTGTTCACGCGCAACGGAATGAACGACTGCCCCTGCTGCCGGTACATCCGGCCGCCTCTAAACGTCGATCTCGCGTACTGCACAGGAATCCGCCGCTGCGCCTCCTGGAAAACCACAATGAACGCCACCACACCAATCGCCAGTACCGTCAGCAACAGCAAGCCGCTCAGCGCCGCGCCCGTCCCCGTCATCACATTGCGCCCAATCAGGCTCGGCAACCCCGCCACAATCCCGCCCAGGATGATCAGCGACACCCCGTTCCCCACGCCATTCTCTGAAATCAGCTCGCCCAACCACACCAGGAACATCGTCCCCGCCACCATCGAAATAATCGTCGCAAACGTCGGCAACGCATTGCCACCCGTGAAGCCAATATCCGTCACACCACCCAACTGCTGAATCAACAACAGCTGCGCATAACCCTGGAACGCCGCCAACGGCACCGTCATCCAGTGCGTGTACATCTGAACCTTGTTCCGGCCTGCCTCACCCTCCTGCTGGAGCGCTTGCAGACGCGGAATCATCGGCGTCGCCAACTGCATCACAATCGTCGCCGTGATGTAC
This sequence comes from Dehalococcoidia bacterium, assembly GCA_018700215.1. GTDB lineage: Bacteria > Chloroflexota > Dehalococcoidia > UBA2979 > UBA2979 > JABIST01. The sequence goes on from JABIST010000361.1 coordinate 568, forward strand.
GGATACACACCCAGCGCCGCCACCGAAAGATTCTCCAGCGCACCACCGGAGAAGATATTCATGAATCCCAGGATCGCATTGCTATCAAACGTATTCTGCAGCGCCTCTCGGTCCACACCAGGAACCGGAATGTGCGCCACGAATCGGAAGATCAGCAGCATCGCCAGCGTAAACAGGATCTTGTAGCGGACATCCGGCTGCTGGAACGCCTCTGCCGCCGCCTGCAACAGGCGCGGACGCTGGGACTGCGAACCAGCCACTGGTTAGTTGTCCTTGTTCTCAGTCGCGTCGGTCGTCGCAGCCGCAGCCGCCTCAACCGCCACTGCCTCAATCGCTGCTGCTGCCGCCGCACGTCGTCGGTGGATTCGGTTGCGCACCCGCTTCAGCGCCGGCGCCAACTCCTCAAAACTGCCACCTGCCGATGTGATCGCATCCTTCGCCGATTGCGACAATCGCGGCGCCTTCACCGTCAGCGCGTGGGAAAGCTCGCCTCGCCCCAACACCTTGAACGGGCGGTCCACATCATCCAACAACCGCGCCGCCACCAACGCCTCGGCATCCACCGTCGCGCCAGCCTCAAAGCGATCGGCCAATGAAGCCAGATTCACTGCCTGGAACTCCACCCGGCTGAAGTTACGGAACCCGCGCAAGCGCGGCATCCGACGAACCAGCGGGTTCTGGCCACCCTCGAAACCGGGACGGATCGAACCACGGGACTTCTGGCCCTTTGAACCTCGGCCCGCAGTCGTCCCCTGGCCAGACGCGTTACCGCGACCCAGACGCTTCCGAACCTGCTTCGAACCTCGCGGGGGATGGAGCGTGTGCTGGTCCACTTACTCAATCTCCTCAACCGTCACCAAGTGACGGACCTTCTGCATCATCCCGCGAACCGCGGGCGTGTCATCGTGTTCTACCGTGTGGTGCAACCGCTTCAGGCCCAATGCCCTAATCGTTCTCTTCTGCCGCTCCTCATAACCAATCGCGGACTTGGACCACGTCACCTTCAACTTGCTTGCCATCGGTTGGTCCTATGCCCCCGCCAGCGCCAGGCGCCGGCGTCGGGTCTCCTGCGGGTCACGTAGTGCCCGCAACCCGTCGATCGTCGCGCGCGCCACGTTCACCGGGTTGTTCGAACCCAGCGACTTCGTCAGCACATCGGAAATACCGGCCGCCTCCATCACCGCGCGCACCGCGCCGCCGGCAATCAGACCCGTACCAGCCGATGCCGGACGCATGATCACCTGTGAAGCCTTGAATCGCGCCACGTAATCGTGCGCAATCGTCGTCCCCTTCATCGCGATCGGGAACATCCCCCGGCGAGCAATTACCCCGCCCTTTCGAATCGCTTCAGGAACCTCATTCGCGCGGCCCATCCCAACACCAACCCGGCCAGCACCATCACCCACCACCACGATTGCCGTGAAAGAGAACCGACGTCCACCCTTCACCACCTTCGCAACGCGGTTGATGTGCACAACCTTCTCGATGAACTCTGGACCATCATCTTCTTCACCACGGCGTCTGCCACCACGACGATTCTGATCACGACCGCCACCGCGGTTACCGCCGCCACGGTTACCACCGCCGCCGCCCCGGTTACCACCGCCACCGCCGCGGTTGCCACCGCCGCCGCCGCCACCGCCTGCAGCAGGTGCTCCCGTTGCTGGGGCTCCTGCCGCCGGAGCTGCCGCTGCCGGCGTTGCCGGTGCTGCCGGTGTCGGTGCTGAGGCTGCCGCTGCTGGCGGCTGCTGCTCCTGCGTCATTAGAACTCCAGCCCTTCTTCACGTGCGGCTGCCGCCAGTGACTCCACACGACCCGCGTAGCGGAACCCGCCGCGGTCGAACACCACGGCCTCCACGCCCACTGCCTTCGCGCGCTGCGCCACCAGTTGACCCACGCTGCTCGCTCGAGCGCGCTTCGTGCCACCTGCATCGCGCACTGCCGCCTCGAGGTCCGAGGCCTGGACCAACGTCCGACCCAGATCGTCGTCGATCAACTGCGCGTAAATGTGCTGGTTCGAACGGAACACAGCCAACCGTGGCCGTCCCGAAGTACCGCGTAGATTCTTTCGAACTCGAATGTGGCGCCGCAGACGTGCAGCGCGCGGCGTCTTTGTATCTGCCATCCGCTACACCTTCGACTTTCCGGCCTTTTGGCGCACATATTCGCCAACGTAGCGCACACCCTTGCCGTGGTACGGCTCCGGCGGGCGCACCCGTCGCACCAGTGCCGCCTGCTGGCCAACCACCTGCTTGTCAATCCCAACAATGTGAACCAGCGTCTGCGTCTCCACCTCAAACGTCGCACCATCCAGCGGCGCAATCACCACCGGGTGCGAAAAGCCAACGTTCAACAACAGACTCTGCCCCTGCAACTGCGCACGATAGCCCGTACCGCGCAGCTCCAGTGACTTCCGGAAACCATCCGTCACACCCAACACCATGTTCGCCACCAACGCACGGGTCAGCCCATGCAGCGCACGGTGTTCTGGTGCATCAGACGGACGTGTCACTACCAACTGGTTATCGTCCAGCGATACTCGAATCGAAGGGTGAACCTCCACCGATAGCTGGCCCTTCGGCCCCTTCACGGCACACTGCTGTCCACTCACGGTCGCAGTGACGCCGCTCGGAACGGGAACTGGTTGTTTGCCGACGCGCGACATCGTTCTCGCCCCCTACCAGACGTAACAGAGCACTTCGCCGCCGATTTTGCGACGCCAGGCCTCGCGGCCAGACATCACACCCTGCGACGTGCTCATCACTGCGATACCCAGGCCACCAAAGACCCGCGGAATCTCGCCCTTATTCACATATACCCGCAGCCCCGGCCGAGACACTCGGCGAATCCCGCTCAGCAACGCCTTGCGGTCCTCCCCGTACGTAATCTCCAGCTCAAGGAACCGCCGCGGACCATCGTCCACCTCGGACAGCCCCTTAATGAAGCCTTCCGCGCGAAGGACGCCGGCTACGGCCTCCTTCACCTTGGAGTTCGGAATCCGAACTGACTCGTGCCGCGCCGATGCCGCATTGCGGAGGCGCGTGAACATGTCAGCCAGGGGGTCAGTCATCGTCATAAAATATTCCCTGCCTTTCGTCCGGCGGTTCTACCTACCGGGTGAACGGCATCCCCAGCAGCTCCAGGAGCCGCTTGCCTTCTTCGTCCGTCTGCGCCGTCGTCACAATATTCACCTGCAGGCCGCGCACACGGTCGATCGTGTCAAAATTGACCTCCGGAAAAATAACCTGCTCGGTCAAACCCAGCGAGTAGTTCCCGTGGCCATCAAACGCATTCTGAGACACACCGCGGAAGTCACGTACACGTGGCAACGCTGCCGTCACCAGGCGGTCGTAAAACTCCCACATCCGCACCCCTCGCAGCGTAAGGGCCAAACCAATGGGGTTCCCCTCGCGCAGCTTGAAGTTCGAAATCGCGTGCTTCGCCCGTCGGACGTACGGGCGCTGGCCCGTAATCGCCATCAGATCCTGCGTCGCGGACTCAAGTGCATTCGCGTTGTCCAGAGCCTCGCCGAGGCCAATGTTCACCGCGATCTTGCTCAACGTCGGTACCTGCATCGGATTCGTATAGCTGAAATCAGCCGTCAGCTGCGCAGACACCTCATCACGGTGTTGCACACGCATCCGCGATTCGTTGCGGGTAATAGCGTCGGTTGTCATCTCCGTCGTCCCTCCCCCGCCTAATCGATTGCTTCGTTACAGCGCTTGCAGAACCGCACCTTGCGGTCGTCCTCCAGCACCCGGAAACCCACTCGCGTCGCCTTGTCGCAGTTCGAGCACACCAGCGCCAGGTTTGACATGTCCAACGGCGCCTCCATCTCGATAATGCCCGAAGGCTCCTGCGGGTTCGTCGCACGGCGGTGGCGCTTCACCATGTTCACGCCAGTCACAATCGCACGCCCGTTCTTCGTGAACAGCTGGCGCACATCTCCACGCCGACCGCGATCGCGGCCGTGCAGAATCTGCACCGTATCGTCACGTCGAATCTTTGCCGCCATCACAGCACCTCCGGTGCCAGCGAAATGATCCGCATGTAGTTGCGGTCACGCAGCTCTCGGGCCACCGGCCCAAAAATGCGCGTCCCACGCGGGTTCCCGGTCTCATCCGTCAACACCGCTGCGTTCTCATCAAACCGAATCGTCGAACCATCCGGCCGGCGAATCGGCTGACGCTGACGCACAATCACCGCGCGCACCACATCACCCTTGCGCACGCCGCTGTTCGGCTGCGCTTCCTTCACCGTCGCAACAATCGAATCCCCCACCCGGGCATATCGACGTCGCGTCCCACCAAGCACCCGGATGCACAGCACCTCGCGCGCACCAGTGTTGTCGGCAACAGCAACTCGTGACTCCTGCTGGATCATCTACTCGGCCTTCTGATCCGCGGCGTCAGCGCCATCCTCGGTTACCTCTTCAGCGGTCGCCTCTACTGCTGCCTCAGCAACTACCGGCTCCGCGGCTTCCTCAGCCGGAGCCTCTTCGGTAACTGCCTCAGCCGCGGGCGCCTCATCTGTCGACTCCGCGCTCGGAGCCTCCAAAGCTGCCGCTTCGGTCTCTTCGGCAGCCGCGCGCGCCGCGCTCCGCTGCACATCCTCCACCAATTCCTGACCAATCGACTCCGGTGCCACATCCGCCACCGCGCGCTCGATCAGCACTTCCACCAGTCGGAACCGCTTCAGCTTGCTAATCGGTCGGCACTCTTCAATCCGCACCAGATCACCACGCGTCGCCTGGTTCTCCGGGTCGTGCACGTGGTACTTCTTCGTCGTTCGAAGCACCTTGCGGTAGAGCCGGTGACGCGCTGCGCGCTCCACCTGAACCACCACCGTCTGATCGTTCACATCGGACACCACTACGCCCACTCGGGCTTTGCGGTTGACCGCCTGTTCTTGCGTCATCGCGGTCCCTTATTCCTCTTCGCCGGCGGCGTCAGCCGCTTCGGTTGCATCAGCCGCTTCGGCCGTGCTCGTCAGATTCGTCGCGTCTGCCTCGGCAAGGATCGAGCGCTCCCGCATCAACGTCTTAATCCGTGCCACCTGGCGTCGCGCCTGCTTCACCTGCTTCACATCAGCCAACTGCCGTGTGGATGCCTGGAAGCGAAGGCTGAAGAGCGCCTGATGCGCCTCCTGCAACTGCCCTTCCAGCTCTTCGTCTGTTCGTGCGCGGAGTTCAACCGCCTCTGGGGACGCCACTAGAACGCCTCCTCACGGCTAATCACCTTCGTCTTCACCGGCAACTTGTGGTGCGCGCGTCGGAACGCCTCACGCGCCGCCTCTTCCGGCACACCAGCCACCTCAAAAATCACTCGGCCGCGCTTCACCACCGCCACCCAGCGATCCGTCGCGCCCTTACCCTTACCCATTCGTACTTCAACCGGCTTCTTCGTCACAGGCTTGTCCGGAAAAATCCGAATCCAAACCTTCCCACCACGACGCAACGACCCGGTGATCGCACGACGCGCGGCCTCAATCTGGCGCGCATCAATCCACGCCGTCGTCTGCGCCTGCAGACCGAAGTCGCCAAACGCCACGTAATTTCCCGTCATCGCCTTCCCGCGGCGCTTGCCACGGAACTGCTTCCGGTACTTCGTTCGTCGAGGCATCAACATGGCGTTACTCCGCCCCCTCGACCGTGACCAGGCCCAGTGGGTTCGCCGCGTCTGATACGTCGCCCTTGTAAATCCAGCACTTCACGCCAATCGCCCCGAACGACGTCCGAGCCACTGACAACCCGTAATCAATGTCCGCGCGCAGCGTGTGCAACGGCACCCGCCCCTGCATCTCCTGCTCAGAACGCGACATCTCCGAGCCACCCAGGCGCCCGCCGATCTTCACGCGACAACCCAGCGCACCGCGCTGCATCGTCCGCTGCACGCCCTGCTTCATCGCACGCCGGAACGCCACTCGACGCTCCAACTGCTCCGCCACCGAGCGCGCCACCAGGAAGGCGTCCAGCTCCGGCACACGAATCTCTTCAATGTTCAAACGAATCCGCTTGCTCGTGGAATTCTGCAGCAGCGTCCGCAGCATCTCCGCGTTCTGACCACCGCGACCAATCACAATTCCCGGTTTCGCTGTCTTCACCGTCATCGTGATCTGGTTCGCGTTCCGGTCCACCAGAATCTGCGACACGCCAGCATCTGGTAGCGCGTCCAGAATCACACCGCGCAGCTTCAGATCCTCAGCCACCAGCTCCGCATAGCCGCGCTCCGCGAACCACTTGGACTGCCAATCTTTGTAGACACCAACTCGGAACCCGTAGGGATGAACTTTTCGACCCATTAGAAGAACTCATCCCCTTCAACCACGATCTCAATGTGGGAATAGCGCTTCAGACGAGGAGCAACACGGCCACGCGAACGCGCCTTGAATCGCTTCAACATCCGCCCATCGCCCGCCGACACTCGCTTCACCACGAGCGCGTCCGGGTTCAAATCAAAATTGTTCTCTGCATTCGCGGCAGCGGAGCGCACCACCTTGTGCACCATCCGTGCCGAAGGTTGCGGCATGAACTCCAGCAACGCCAGCGCCTTCGAAACCTGTAGCC
>JABIST010000363.1 GCA_018700215.1 Dehalococcoidia bacterium
CCGGCTGCGCAAGCCACGGCGCCGCGATCGTCGCCGGGATCGCCATCACCAGCCCCTCGACAACCGACAGTCCAACAATCTGCGTCGTGCTTGCCCCACGCCCGACGTAGACACCGATCTCCTCCGACTGCCGCTCCAGCAGCAGGTTCATCACCAGAATCACGTAGAACAGCACAATCCCTACCACCTGCAGCAGAATCAGCAGCAGCGGCACCTGTGAGAATGACTGTGCGTTCCGGAACGTGCCCAGTTCCGATGCCAGCTCCGTCCGCGTCGTCGCCAGCAGGTCGAGGCGATCGAGGATGTCCTTCTCCCACGCCTCAATGTCGTCGATCGTGCGCGACACATCGCCCAGCCCGATCACATCGAGGTCAGGCACAATACCGACCCGATGACGCGCCTCCGTCTCGGGCGCATCGCGGCCAAACACGCCGAAGTACTGCACATTCGTCGTGATCAACGGCATGCCGCCGCGGCCTACGTACGCCTGGGCCGTGAGTCGATCCATCTCGTCATCCGCTGCCCGCGGCCCGCTCCCCATCCGAGGTCGCAGCGGTGCTGCCGGCACAGTCCAATCCCCCGACTCCAACCCCAGCTGCGCCCACTGCCAGCGCAAGTCGTCCGGATCGTCCGGTGCCACGAACCCCACGATCGTCGCGAAGAGCGTGCTCGATGTGAATAGCGACGGTCGGCAGCGCACCTCGTCCCGGGCCACGGTCGGGTCGTCCGAACCCGGGATCGCCTGGCAGTCGTCGTGCCCCGGAATCTCCAACCGCACTACATCGCCAATCGCGGCGTGTCGCTGGAACCCGTCGGGCAGCACCACCTCAAGCTGCTCACCGGGCTCCCCGGGCAAGCGACCCTCCACGACACTGACATGCTCCTCGAAGCCAGACGGCCACAGCAGGAACGCCCCCCACGGCTGTCGCACCAGCTCATCGGAGCCCTCGGCGACCACCACCGGCAGTTCGGGCGCTTCCTCCTCGAAGCCCACGAAACTGAGGTTCATCCGAGCAGTGCGCGCCTCCACCAGCACTTCCGATGACAGCTGACCCAGCCGCGCCTCCGTCAGCTCCACCAGCACTTCGCGACGTTCGAGGTCCACCGGGTCACCGATCGCGAGCTGGTGCACGGTCGTGTAGACCACCTGGTCCACGGTCCTGTCCAGCCCACGGCTCAACCGGAACTGCAGTCCCAGGTCAGACATGGTGTTTGCGTAAATCGGTGCCGCTGCCAACAACGAGGCAGCCACCACCACCCCTACGGCGGCCACCAGCATGAAACGCCAGCCCGCCCGGAGCCGTCGCAATGCAAACCGCCACCCAGCGAAGAGATCACGCATCGTGCGGCAGTGTAGCCAGTCTCTCGGCTATGCGTCTGTGCACGGTGCCTCGTAGCATGGTCAGGCTGGGGACACGGTCAGGAGACATCGCATGGACGGCAAACAGCAATTCGGCCTCGCCCTGGCCGCCGCCGCCGGTGGCCTCGCCTGGGGCTACGCTTGCCACCGCGGTGATCGCCGCGTCGCCGTCTTCGCACTCATCCAGGCTGCCGAATGGTTCGTCGCGTACGGCGGTGCCGCCGCCGTCCTCGCCTCCGCCCGTCAGGCCCTCGAACACACCTCCGATGGCGACGACTTCGAGGTGGAGCGCGTCACCCGCATCCGTCAGTCCGTCACAGAGCCCACCGGCACTGACGGCTAGCGCCACCAGCCTCCAACTCGCATCGCAAACGTCGTCGTTCTGCGCTGGTCCGCATCGGGACCCGCTGCTACCTTGGCTCACCACGCGCCACAGAGGCGCGAATCCCAGTAGCTGGAGGTCCCATGCCCGCACCGTGGAGCGATTTCGAGGAGATCGCAACTCATGTCTATAAGTTCGCGCCCGAGGCGACGCGGTCCGACTTCCTGGACATTTGCTACGCGAACGACATTGGCGACGACGTGGTCGATGGTTTCGACGCACTTCGTGAGGGTGTGATGTTCAAAAGCCCGGACGAGGTCAAGGCCGCCCTCCAGGACGCCGGCCAGATCACGGACTGAGATGACAACTGACCCCGTTGCGCTGCACGAGCGGGCGCGCGAGTGGGGTCGCTCCCTTCTCCTTCGCGCCCCATGGGACGAGGCCACCGAGCGCGTCTCCTTGTTACTCGTCGTCCCGCACACCGCCTGGCCGATGATGATCGGCCCCGACCACGCCACCTGCTGGCTGCTGATCGACCGCGCCTCCGTCTCCTCCCTCCCCGAAGCCACTCGCGCGCCACTGCTGGAGCGCGGCGCCGTAATCGAGTACCACGAGGCCTCCGGCACCGCCCCCGCCGTCACGCTCGTCCTGCGCACCGTCGAGGGCGTCGAGCGCTCCATCGAGGGCGTCACTCGCCACGATATGGAGACCCGCTGGGCCGTGATTCGCGCCGAAGCCATCTCTGACCGCCTCAAGCGCCACGAAGCGCTCGCCGCTCAGGCGCATCTGTTGCCGCCCGACGGCCTCGAGCGCGCGATCCGTGCCCTCTGGCTCGATGCCAATCGCGCCTCCGCCGCGCTCTGGGCACTCGAAGCCTCCCCCGCCGACGCACTCGGCGCTGTCGGTGAAATGGCGATGGCACTGACTCGCCTCGGCTGCCTGCTCGACGAAGGCGCCTATCCCGCGGTCGACGAACTCCGTGCGATCGGACGCAGCACCCGCATCGGTCAACGCATCAAGAGTTGGCTGGACGACGTGCAGCTCGCCGTCTCCGGTGACGCCACCGCAGCCCGCCGCGTGCTCAATGCCGCGTCGCAGGTGCTCGTCGAGACGCGCACCATCCTCGCCGAGCGCTACCGCGACCGCGACTGGCTGCGCGACCCCGGGCGAGCGCTGCGTGCTTGGCGCGCGCTTGTTTCCGCCCGGCTCCCTTGTGGCTTGGCGGCCTGGCTGGGTGGGCGTGCTGGCTTGTTCGTTTTTACTGATGCATGCATGGCACGTGTACGGGCGTGACTTGCGCCATGGTGCGGCCTCGTGCCATAATAATATATATCATTCTAATATGCATGTTCAAGCCAGTTTGAATTAAGGTATTGAATGTAGGGTA
>JABIST010000369.1 GCA_018700215.1 Dehalococcoidia bacterium
CGAGCGCGCGATGACCGTCCGTCCTGTCCGCTACCTGGGAGACCCCGTCCTCAGACGCCCCTCCAAGAAGGTGAGCCGCGTCGACGACTCCATCCGTCGTCTCATCGCGGATATGACCGAGTCCATGATCGAGGCTCAGGGCGTCGGCATCGCCGCCCCCCAGATCGGCGTTGGCCTCCGCATCGTCGTCATCGGCATGCCCAACGAAGAACCCTTCCCCCTCATCAACCCCGAGGTAATCAAGCGCTCCGGCGAACGCCGTCTGGACGAAGGCTGCCTCTCCGTCCCCGGCTATCGAGGCGTCGTCACCCGCTCAGAATCCGTCACCGTCAAGGCGCTCGACGCCAGCGGACGCGAGATTCGCATCAAGGCTGAGAACGATCTCCTCGCCCAGGCACTCGAGCATGAGGTCGACCATGTCAACGGCACCCTCTACGTTGATCGGGTCGACTCGGACGATGACCTCGTCAAACTTGAGCCCGCCGACCCCACGCTCGCCGAGGAGCGAGAGGCCGCAGCAGCAGAACAGACAGAGGGGAGCTAGCACACCGTGGAATTCGTCCTGCTCCCCCTCGCCATCGTCGCGCTCTTCTACTTCATCCTCCTGCGCCCCGTGCTCACCTCCCAGAAACAGCACAAACAGAACATCGCCCGTCTCGAGATCGGCGACGAAGTCCTCACCACCGGCGGCTTCTACGCCATCGTCAACGCGATCGAGAGCCAGGAAGACGGCCCCCCAATGATCCTGCTCGAGATCGCTGATGGCATCGAGATCGAAGGCACCCCCATCGCCATCCAATCCGTCAACCCACGTGGTGCACCGCTCGACGATGACACAGCTTCCGATGACCGCTCCGAGACTGGGGCCGCCGAGTGATCCGTCGCTTCACGCCACTCGCCCTCGTCGCCGTGCTCACCGCCGCGGCCCTCTACGTCGTCTGGCCCAGCCAGCCCAATGACTTCCTCCCCTCTGGCGTCCCTTGGCCCTCCGGCAACGGCCTCACCATCGGCAGCTTCGAGCGTGACACCATGCGCCTCGGCCTGGACCTCCAGGGCGGCACCCGCCTGCTCCTTCGCGCCTCCCCGCCCGAGGACTTCGACGGCAACATCGACGACGCCCTCGAGGGCACCGTCCGCGTCCTCCGCAAGCGCGTCGACGCCACTGGCGTTGCAGAAGCCGAAATCACCAAACAGGGCTCGGACAATATCTCCATCCAGCTCCCCGGCCTCACCCCGGAACAGGCGCGAGACCTGCTCGGCCGCACCGCGCTCCTCCGCTTCTGCGAGCCCGCCACGGACCGCATCTCCGAAGTCGGAGCATGCGATCCCGCCGGCCAGTGGCAGCAAGCCACCGGCATCGTCGGTGGCCGTGAACTCGTACTCACCGGACGTTTCCTCAAGTCCAACGCCTTCGTCAGCTCGGACCAGCTCGGCAACCCCGCCGTCGGCTTCGAGTTCCAGGACGAGGGGCCCCAGCTCTTCGAGCAGCTCACCACCCGTCTCATCGGCAACCAGATCGCCATCTTCTTGGACGACGAACTGCTCTCCGCGCCCGTGGTCAACTCCGTCATCCGTGATCGAGGCCAGATCACCGGCCTCAGCTTTGAGCGAGCCCGTGACCTCGTCATCCAGCTCAACTCCGGTGCCCTGCCACTCCAGCTCACCGTGCTCCAGGAGCAGAGCGTCGATGCCACACTCGGCGAAGACTCCGTCCAGCGCTCCGTGCTCGCCGGTGAAATTGGACTCCTCCTCGTCGCCCTCTTCATGATCCTCTACTACCGGCTGCCCGGAATCATGGCCGCCATCGCCCTCGGCATCTACGCCATCCTTACCCTCGCCGTCTTCAAGCTCCTCCCGGTCACCCTCACCCTCGCCGGCATCGGCGCCTTCGTCCTCTCCGTCGGTATGGCCGTCGATGCCAACATCCTCATCTTCGAACGCATGAAGGAAGAGCTGCGCGCTGGCCGCTCCTACGCCGCCTCCCTGCAGTCCGGGTTCGATCGCGCCTGGCCCTCCATCCGTGACTCCAACATCACCACCCTCATCACCTGCGCCATCCTCTTCGTCCTCGGCGGTGGTATCGAGGTCCCCGGCCTCGGCACCTTCGATGCACCACTCGTCCAGGGCTTCGCCGTCACCCTCGCCGTCGGTGTTCTCGTCTCTATGTTCAGCGCCCTCACCGTCACCCGCGTGATGATGCGCTCAATCATCGGGACCCGCTTCGCCGCCCGTACTGACTGGCTCGTTCCGGACGTCGCCGCGCTCCACGTTCCCACTGAAGGCATCGCCTCTGACGATGCGACCGAAGGAGCCGGCTCGTGAAAATCGACCTCGTCGGCATCCGCGGTTGGCTCTTCACCGGTAGCGCCATCGCCGTCCTCATCTCGCTCGTGCTGCTCGCCATTCCGCCCGCACTCGTGCCCGGCATCGAGTTCTCCTCCGGCACCACTGCGCTCTACCGCTTCAACCAGTTCGTCTCCCAGGACGATCTCCGCCAGGCCTACTCAGACCTCGGCCACCCCGAGGCCCGTGTCCAGAGCGCCGGCCCGCTCGAATTCCTCATCCGCACCGACGAACTCGACGTCCCCGAGGGCGGCTTCACCGACGTCACCCCCGATGTCGCAACCACCGTCCAGCCCCTCGGTCCCGTCCCCATCGAACCCGTCGGCACGCTCATCCTTGGCGCAGCAGATGCGACCGAGGATGTGCTGCTCCGCGATCCCTACCAGGGCCAGGTCTGCAACTTCGGCGGCATCGCCGGCCGCCTCGCACCCGGCACGGAGGTCACCGTCGTCGGCGTCTTCAGCGCCTGCGGTGAGGGCGACGATCTCGTCTACCGCGTCGAATCCGGCGACCTGATCGGCTACGTCCGCGCCGTCGATACCCGCGACTTCGCCGAGATCGAGGCGCCACCGGTCGACCCCGCGCTCTTCGGTGAACGCGCCGTCGTCGAGCAGGAACTCGAATCCCGCTTTGGTCCCTTCGAGGTGCTGGAGTTCGCCTCCGTCTCCCCGGTCGTCTCAAGCGTCGCCGTCCGCAACGCCGTCATCGCCGTCGTCGTCGCCTCGTTCTTCATCATGGCCTACGTCGCCTTCGCCTTCTCAACCGTCCCCAAGCCGTTCCGCTACGCCACCTCCGCCATCATCGCGCTCATCCACGATGTCGTGATTGTGCTTGGTGCCTTCTCGCTCTTCGGCAAGCTCTTCGGCCTCGAAATCAACCTCATGTTCGTCACCGCGCTCCTCACCGTCGTTGGGTTCTCCGTTCACGACTCCATCGTCGTCTTTGACCGCATCCGCGAGAACGTCCGACTCTCGCCGCACGCCAACCTCGCGGACAACGTCAACGCCGCCCTCATTCAGACCATGTCCCGTTCGCTCAACACCTCAGTCACCCTCCTGATCACCGTCACCGCCATGCTGCTCCTCGGTGGCGAGAGTATCCGCGCCTTCCTCCTCACCATCCTGGTCGGCGTCATCGTCGGTACCTACTCCTCCATCGGCGTCGCCGCACAGGTCCTCGTCGCCTGGGAAAACGGCGACTTCCGTCGCTGGCTCTCCCGCCGTCGCTCCTCCGCCGACACGTCCGAGGCCCGCGACTCCGCCTAGCCCCCGTGCCTCTCCCGAGGTGCCAGCACCTATCGACGACGCATCACGCGTCCTCTTCAGCTCCCCGACAAGTCGTGGATCCCGCGGTCTGGTCTCTCGGGCTGCCCTGCACCCTGCCACCCTGTCGCCCATTCCATCCGCCGCATGACACCGTCCGCGTCAGCGCATCAGACTCGGCTCAGCTCCCCTGCATCGGAGCCACGTGCCCACCCTCAACCCCAGCCTCACTCGTAATCCGCTCCACCAGCGCCAGCCGCTCCTCGCCCGACATCCCCACCGCATCGACAACCTCGAGGGCGATCCCCTCGATCGCCGCAAGCGTCTCTGCGTCGGTAAACCGCCCCTGCTCGTCTGACTTTGTCCGAGGCGTACCAATCCCGAGGTGCGCCACAACGTGCGCCCCCTGCCAGGTCAGCGAGCGAATTAACTGCTGCCGCACATACACACCCCCGGTCGACCCAGCCGCGATCAACCCCACCGGCTTCCCGTACAGCCCCGCCGAACCCACGATCCAATCGAACGCATTCTTCAACGCCCCCGGCGTCGAAGCCGCATACTCCGGTGTCGCAACAACCACTGCACTCGCCCGAGCAATCTGCGCCCGAAACTCCGTCAACGACGAATCCGCCACATCCTCACGGTCCGAATTGAACGGCGGAATCAACCCAACCTCGATGGCATCCTCCACCGAAACGTCAGCCACCCCACCCAGCTTCGCCCGCACCACATCCAACGCCGCCCGATTCGACGACTTCTCCTGCAAACTCCCGCAGATCAGCAGCACACGAATCGCCATCGCCCACGCCCCTCACCCATCGATCGGTCAGACGAACGACTCTACCGCTCGCTCCTGACCACGGCTGCCGTCCCTCGACGCGAAGCGCCAACCAGGCCCGGAACGGGCGCTACTGGAGCTGACGCCAGTCGCTTCCGAGGCGGTCCCACCGCGCCTGCAGTTCCGCGACCGCCGCTGCCGAGATCGGCAACTCCCGCTCCGCCAGATCCAGATTCCCGCGCATGTGCTCCGGGCTCTTCGTCCCCACGATCGCCACACCCACCTCCGGATGCGCCAGCGTGAACCCCAGCGCCAGCAACACCGCGTCGCTCGGCTCCTCCGGCAAATCCCCCAGCTCCGCCATCGCCCGCGCCCGATCGAAGTACTCGCGGTCATAGTTCCGAGGTGGCTCGATCCCCTGCTTCGCTCGCGACCACGTCGCCCCGCCGATTGGTCGCTTCACAATCACGCCCACCC
>JABIST010000353.1 GCA_018700215.1 Dehalococcoidia bacterium
CCTCAATCGTCACCACATCGCCGCTACCGCCGGCGTCGATCACCGCCCCCAGCTCGCCACGCAGTGTGACGGACTTGTTCAGTACCAGCGCCGGGTACACGCCGCCCTGCACCAGGATCGTGTCTCCCGGCTGAGCATCTGCGAGCGCATCAGTAATCGAGGTGTAGGGCCCGCCTGGAGAGACCACCAGGATTGTGGCCAGCAATGCGGCCGCCAGCATCGGTTAAGCCTGGCGGCGTTCGCGCTGAATTCGGATGATCACCGCTGCGATCAGCAGCAGCGATGCTAGGAAAGACATCCCGAATCCCAGCTCGTAGAAACTCCAGGTCGTGAACTGCCCCACCCGTCCCGGGCCCAGCAGCGTCGGCATGAAATCGTCGAAGGCGTTTGATAATGCCGCGCGTGGATCCAGATTGTGACCAAACGTGTACAGCCAGTAAGCAAGATCAGCCGTGAACACCGGCGGGAACAAGATCCCGGGCACTGCAGCCAACCAGAACCACTTCTTGCGGACCGCCGCCACCACCGTCACCAGCGCCATCGCCACCACCGCGTACACCGCAATGCTGCGCTCAAACTTCCCACCCTCGGACAACGGACGCATTCCGATGTAGTGATTCAAACCATCAATTTCCTGCGCGTCCCCACCAATCGTGTTCACCCCCAGCGTCACGTGTAGCCCGTCCGGGTACTGTGGCGCGTTCAAGTGCAGCTTCCAGTAGGGAAACGCAATCGACATCACGAACAGCAGGGCGGCAATCAGCGGGAAGTACCGATCGCCGTGTGCCATACTCCAGCGCTTGGTAGGAACCCAGATCGACTGCTCGAAAGATGACACTGCCGTCTCTAGTGAAGAGCTGGCCTGCCGGAGCAAGGTCACGGTTCCTCCAAATCGCACGTCTCGTTCAATATCGGTCATTGCTCGCCTCGGATCAGAACCCCGAAGGGTGGGGAGCAACTGCTCCCCACCCAACGAGACATCAACTCGATTATGGCTGAACCAACAGGTGGCCCATCATCTCGAGGTGTAGCGCCGAGCAGAACTCGGTGCAGTAGAAGTTGAAGACGCCAGAGTTGCCAGCAACGAATTCGAATGTTGCGGCCTCACCGGGCTCCAAGCTCAGGGTCACGTTGTGGCCTGGCAGCGCGAACCCGTGCGTGGCGTCGTACGCCCGCTCGATGTTCGTGATGTGCCATGTCACATTGTCGCCCTCGCGGATTTCGACGTTCTCCGGAGTGAAGTGACTCCGAATTGCCGTCATCCAAATCTCCACGTTGTTCCCGTTTCGCTCAACCCGCTCCTGGCCAGGCATCGCGGCATCAGGATCAACAGCCTGAGTGTGCGGGTCCCAACCGATTTCCGGGTAGACCTGCCACGGGTCAAGCTTGTCGGCCTTGATGATCTGCGCATAGTGCGGTTCACCAACGCCCATGGCCATATCGTAGATCACCTGTGGGTGCTCCATCGAAATGTCCAGAAGCTGCAGGTTCTGCGGCAGCAGTGGTCCAACGTTCTGGAAACGGTCCGTCGCCCACTTGTTCAGCGAGACCAGGTAGTTGCCGTCGGGCGAAACAGTGTCGCCCTCCGCCGCTGCAATGTGACCAACGTTGTACTGCGTGGGAATCGTCTCAAGCAGCTCCCACGTGTCGCCGAAGCTCCACTTCGCTACCGCGTTGTCCAGGAACAGGCTGGTGTATGCAATCCCATCGCCCCCGAACTGAGTGTGTAGTGGACCAAGGCCCACTTCAATCTGCGCAACTACTACGTCGTCGAATGGCAACACGCGGATGCCGTAGGGGTCCGGCGACCCGGCCCCGCTGTCAATCGCGCTCATCATGTTCTCGAAGGAGTAGCCCGTGATGTGCGGGTCCAGCTTGCCGGACACAATCACGTACTTCCCGTCCGGAGTCACATCGGACCCGTGCGGGCTCTTCGGTTCTGGCGCCATGAACAGCAAGTCTTCTGCGACCGCCGTGTCAATCGAGATGTAAGGCATCCCGTTGTAGCTCTCGGTCATACTGGCGTTGCGACCCATCTCGGTCGCCTTTTCCCAGTTCACAATGTGCAGGTAGTCCATGTCGTTCTGCGAGACACCGGACTCGAACGGTGGGTTGCCGTCTTCAATACCACCCGTCGCGCGCTCTGAGTTCAGCGAACCACAGAACAGCCAACCGGCGGACTCCAGCTTCCCAACGTCACACAGGTCCTGCCAGTACGGAGGAAGCTCCATACCAAAGGACTTGGACTCATCAATTCGTCCGGCCTCGCGGTCGAACTTCCAGAACATGATGTAGCCGCGGTAAACCTCGTTGTAGTCATCCAAGGATGCGTACTCGCCACCAAGTGGGGCTGCGTACTGCGGTCCCTCAATCACCCACTCCGTGTCAGGAGTGACGAACGTGCCACCGTGGTCGATGTTGGAGAAGGGGTTCTTGACGATTTGCTTCGTCTCGAAGTCCTTCAGATCAATCACCGCTACTCGGCCGGCCGCCTTGTCGTTGATGAACAAGAACTCACCGTCATAGTCACCGGCAGTCTCAGACAACGCCGGGTGGTGCGTGTCACCCCAGGTGATGTCCTGACCGTTGTAGTTGCCCTGATCCAGGACAGCCTCCGTCGGGCCACCAATCCCGTAGCCTTGCCACGACTCAGGCGTGAACACGGCAATGCTCTTCAGGATCCGCATCGAGGGAATCCCGATCGCGAATACCGAGCCCGAATGGCCACCGGATGCAAACATCACATACTCATCGCGGCCACCCGAAGGCACAAACGTCTTCAACGCTGCCTGGATGTCCAGATCTGTCAATCCTCGTGCATCGGCCACCTCTTGGGCCGAACTAGACAGTCCACCCTCGTCGTCCCCGCCCGTCAAGCGTGAGAGCGTAGGGACTTACGTCACACGTGCTTGGTGACCAAGCTAACGTTGACACTGACAGTTGATGTTGTGCGGCATAATCAATGTGTGAGAAGCGTGAGCAATTAAGCTAAGGCGTACCACCATGCAGATCAGCCTGGGACTCCGAGGTGACTACGGCATCCGCGCCGTCCTGGATATCGCGCGCCACCACCGACGTGGCCTCCGCAAGACTCGCGAGATCGCCCAGGCCATGGACATCCCCTCCAACTACCTCTCACACATTCTCTCCGCCCTCGTCCGCCGCAACATCCTCATCGCCACCGCCGGCCCCATGGGCGGCTACCGACTCGCCCGTCCCCCCAGCAGGATCCGCCTCCTCGATGTCATCGAAGCCGTCGAGGACCCGATCGAACTCAACCGCTGCATCCTTCAGGGCAGCCCCTGCAGTCCTGATCAGCCTTGCGCTGTCCACAGCTCCTGGCTCACCGCCCAGAACGCTATGCAACGCGAACTTCGACGAACCACCTTCGCCCAGCTCCTCCGCCAGGACACCGCCGTCCGCTAGCAGGCCCACTTCTGCTTCGGATCCGAGTAATCTCCGCTCGTCGGGCGGCACCCGCCGCCCTCACCGCCGAGGGGAATCTCCGTGACCGAGTACGAAACGATCATCGTTGAGAAAGAGCGCGGCCGCGCTCGCATCACCCTCAACCGTCCCGAAAAGCTCAACGCACTCTCCCGCCGTCTCCAGGCCGAACTCCGTGCCGCCCTCTGGGACGCAGACCAGGACAACCGAGTCCACTCCGTCATCCTCCGCGGCGCCGGCCGCTCCTTCTGCGCCGGATACGACCTCACCCCCGAACGCACCCGCGCCGGCGAAACGGTCGATGAGACCGACAAGTACGCCGATGTCTACCGAGGCGGCACCACCTTCGATGACGATTCCTGGCGGCTCGAAGACGCCCAGCGCGATCGCATGACCATCTTTGATATGCACAAGCCCGTTATCGGCCAGGTCCATGGCTACTGTGTCGCCGGTGGCACGGACCTCGTCCTGCTCTGCGATATCGTCGTCGCCGCCGATGACGCCCGCATCGGGTTCCCACCGGTCCGTGCCATGGGTGGCCCCCCCGCTCAGATGTGGACCTACCTCGTCGGACCCCAGTGGGCCAAGTACATGCTCCTCACCGGTGACTTCATCTCCGGCGAAGAGGCCGCACGCATCGGCCTCGTCCTCAAGTCCACCCCGATCGACGATCTCGAGGAAACGGTCGAGGAGCTGGCCGATCGCATGGCCATGACCCACCCGGACTTCCTCGCCGGCAACAAGCGCTCCGTCAACCTCGCCCTCGAACTCCAGGGCGCACGCACCATGCAGCGCCTCGCCGCAGAGATGGATGCCCGCATGCACGTCTCCCCCGGCATGGAGGACTGGAAGACACGGAATCGTGAAGAAGGACTCAAGGAAGCGCTCGCCTGGCGCGACGGCCGCTTCAGCGATCCGGCACAGCGCCGTCAGTGGCAGATCGACAATTGGCCCGAAGGACCGCGACACTAGAGGGACCACACGAAGTGCAACTCTGAGGAATGCTCATGAACATGGTCGTCGCCACCGCCATCGCCTTGATCGCCTCCGCCATCACGGCCTTCGCCATCCCCGTCGTCCTGGATGACTGGATCTGGCTTGCGCTCTACATGGTCACCGTACCCACGGCCATCGCCGCCGTTGCGGCACGCGGGCGACAGCTCGAGTTCTACGCCACCACCGCAACCATCCTCGTGCTCATCTCCGCCCTCATCTTCAGCGGGGCCGAAGCAGCCAGTGGCTACATGGAGCTCTCGGGCTCGCTGCTCTTCCTCGCCACCTTCCCCGTCACCGTCGTCGTCGGCCTCACCGGAGCAATCTTCGTCGGCCTCGCTCGCTGGAAGATGCAGCCGGCCGCCTAACCAGTCCGCTGCTACAGCCGAAGTTCGCTCGAGTGCCCCGGGAACAGCTTCGATGCCGGGTTGATGTGCGTGTGCGCCGCATTTGCCGCAATCGCCGCCTGACCAAACCCCGTCACAATCAG
>JABIST010000373.1 GCA_018700215.1 Dehalococcoidia bacterium
GTTGGTGCTGCGAGAGGGCGCGATTTCGTGGCGGGGGATCTCGTTCGGGAACGCGGAGTGGGCGGTGCCGGTGGGGCAGCGAGCCGACGTGGTCTACACGTTCAAGCGAGATGACTTCCGGGGCGACGGTGCGTTGCAGTTAGAGGTAATGGACTTACGTCCCGCGCTGGCGGAATAAACATCAGCCTCAAATCTACATTTAGTTGACTGTTTATGTTGTCGAGATGAGTCCCGCCGCCGTACTATCGCGGCGAAAGCGGGTGCTCAATGAAAGCGTACACGTCTGACCGACTTCGCAATGTGGTGCTGATGGGCCACGGCGGGACGGGTAAGACGACGCTTGCTGAGGCGATGTTGCTTGCTTCCGGCGCGATCAGCCGGATGGGCAGTGTGGATGACGGCAACACCGTCTCCGACTACGACGACCAAGAGCATGTCCACCATTACTCGATCTCAGCGTCTTTGTTAGCCGTTGAGTGGAACGAGCATCGGATCAATCTGATCGATGCGCCGGGCTACGCGGACTTCGAGGGCGAGGTGGTGTCTAGCGCGCAGGCGGCAGATGCGGCGTTGATCGCGGTCGACGGATCCTCGGGGGTTCAAGGCGGCACGGAGATCGCGTGGGCGCAGGCGGATGAGGCGGGATCGCTGCCACGGATTGTGGTGGTGACGCGGCTGGACCGCGAGAACTCGAACTTCGACCAGGTGCTGGCAGAGCTGCGCGAGGCGTTTGGCAGCCAGGTGGTGCCGCTGGCATTACCGGTTGGGACGGCGAGTGGGCTGAGCGGGCAATTCGATCTGCGATCCAGCGACGAGCCGCCATCGGATCTCGCGGGCGACCTCGAGGCAGCGCGGACGATGCTGGTGGAGGCGGTGGCGGAGACGAACGACACGCTGCTGGAGAAGTACCTGGATGGCCAGGAGCTGGACGAGGCCGAGATCACGGCGGCGCTACACGATGGCATTGAGCGCGGCGAGCTTGTTGCGGTGGTGCCGAGCAGCGCGCCGGCGGGGATTGGTGTTGAAGCGCTGCTGGACGATTTGGTGAAGCTGATGCCATCGCCGCTGGGTCACGAGTACGCGCTGGCTGAGGGAACGACGACGACTTCGACGGATGGCGAACTGGTGGTGCGGGTGTTCAAGACGATCGCGGACCCGTTCGTCGGGCACCTGTCGTTCATGAAGGTGCTGTCCGGGACGCTGTCGGCGAGCATGAGCCCGTACAACCCTCGAGCGAAGCAGACGGAGCGGCTGGGGCATCTGTTCTTGCAACGTGGCAAGGAGCAGTTTGAGGTGTCTGAGCTGGTTGCGGGTGACATTGGCGTAGCGGCGAAGCTGTCTGACACGCATACCGGCGACACGCTGGTGGCGCTGGCGAATGGTGAGATGGCGTTGCCGGCGCTCCCGTTCCCGACGCCGACGTATCGGACGGCGCTGATTCCGGCGAGCCAGGACGATGTGACGAAGCTCTCGACGGCGTTGAGCCGGCTGCAGGAGCAGGATCCGACGATTCACGTGGAGCGCGACCCGGACACGAGCGAGACGATCATGACGACGATGGGCGATGCACAGGTGACGATCGCCTGTGCACGGCTGGCGAAGACGTACGGCGTAGAGGTTGAGGCGGCGCTGCCGCGGGTGCCGTACCGAGAGACGATCAGCGGGATGGCGAAGTCCGAGTACAAACACAAGAAGCAGACCGGTGGCCACGGTCAGTACGGGCATGTGGTGATCGAGATTGCGCCACTGACGCGCGGGATGGGCTTCGAGTTCGAGGAGCATGTGACGGGCGGCAGTGTGCCGCGTCAGTTCATTCCGGCGGTTGAGAAGGGCATCCACGAGTCGCTGCCGGACGGGCCACTGGCGCATTCGCCGATTGTGGACGTGAAGGTGACGTTGCTGGACGGTTCAGCGCATGCGGTGGATTCATCGGAGATGGCGTTCAAGATGGCGGCCTCGCATGCGCTGCGGGATGGGCTGATGGACGCGCGACCGGTGTTGCTGGAGCCCGTGATGAAGCTGACGCTGCACGTGCCGGGCGATTACCTGGGCGACGTGATGAGCGATATCAGTACGAAGCGTGGCCACGTGCATGGCGTGGAGGGCGAGGGGCGGTTCTCCACGATTGAAGCGGATGTGCCGCTGGCGGAGGTACAACGCTATGCGACAGACATTCGCGCGCTGACGCATGGACGAGGGCGCTTCGAGCTGGAGTTCGATCGGTATGTGGAGGTGCCGGAGCATGTCCAGGCTGAGGTGATTGGGCAGTTGCAGAACGCCGGGGCGAACTAGCGAGCCGGATTGGCAGTTGTTGGTTGGAGGCGGCGTCGAGAGGCGCCGTTTCTGTTGGTGGCAGCTTTTCCGGGAGAAGTGAGTGGCACTGCCTGAGGAGAGCCGGGGATCAAGAACGGCGCCTGTAGCGCCGGTGGGTGAGTCAGTTGCGTTCGATGGCGGGGCTGGCCCAGAGGGTGTGGTACTGGTCGCCGCTGACTGCTCGGAGCATTTCGCGGACCTCGAGTTGGCCGAGTTCACGGAGGCAGGTGTCGGCGCGCTCCTGGAGGTCACAGTCTTCGCCGAGGAGGGATTCGAGTCGGGCGAGGATCCTGGGCCAGACGCCCATGCGGTCGAGGGATCCGACTCGGTTAGTCCAGGGAATCATTGAGATGGATTCGGGGCGTGGGAACTGAGGACGGAGACGGCGGAAGGAGCGGTAGCGGTCGATGGAATCGGTGGCGATGGGTACGAGGCTGATCATCGGGCCGACGGTGTCGTTACAGCGGGCATCCATGATCAGTGTTTTGCCGAGGAGCGGAAAATAGATGGTGATGACGTCTGCTTCGTCAATATTTTGCGCGACCCGTTCCAGGTCGAGCTCTATCCCGCTATCAAACATATGTGTGCCCCCGCCAGAACAAGTATGAACATCTTACCCGGTTCTCGGGGTGAGTCGAAGGAACTTATGACGACCTACACGAATTTCATCGCCCTGCTTAACCTCGTGCGTGAAGTCTGAGATCCGCTGTTCGTTGACGGAGACGGCGCCTTGTTTGACCAGGCGGCGAACCTCGCCGCCGCTGGCTGCCAGGTTGGCGTCCGTGAGCACGCGGTTGAGCGGCTGTGGTTCGTCGATCGCGAACTCGGGCATCTCGTCCGGGGTCTCCTGGCGTTGGATGGTTGATTCGAAGTAGGCCTGGGCCTCGGTGGCCTGATCGGCGTTGTAGAAGGCGGCGACGATTTCCTTGGCGAGGCGCTTCTTCGCGTCCATCGGGCTGAGCGAGCCGCCCTCGAGCGCGTCGCGGATGTCGCCGACCTCGGCGGGGGAGAGCGGAGTGACGAGGGTAAAGAAATCGAGGGTGGCGCTGTCCGGGACGGACATGACCTTGCCGTACATGTCGTTGGGGGCGTCGTTGA